>NZ_JBHYUU010000315.1:0-5520 GCF_042749955.1 Kitasatospora sp. NPDC059462
CCCGGGAGCGGGCCCGTCCGTGCCGGGGACGGGCGGGAGGGGCGGGACGGGCGCCGGGGGCGGATCCGACGACGGCCCGGCCTCCGGTTCCCCGCCCCCCGCCGGCCCCTCGGCCGCCGCCCGTTCCCGCTCCTGCGGCTCGGTGCGGCGGCGGCGCTCCGCCTCCACGGTCGCCAGCAGGGTGTCCGGCGCGAAGCCGCCGTTCAACGACTCGTACAGCAGCTGCGCGAGCAGGTAGGAGGGGTGCCGGCGGAGCGTGTGCCCGAGCACCACCCGCGCGGTCGCGGTGTCCCCCGCGACCCACGAGACCCAGGCCAGCAGGGTGAGCGGCGGCGCGGCGCAGCTCTCGTAGGGCGGCACGCACCGGGTCACCAGGAACCGCCAGAGCCGTTGGGCGGGCGCCAGCTCGGCCGGTCTGGCGTACTCGGCCGCGCGGTCCCGGACGGTCCGGTCCTGGAGCGCCAGCAGCAGCCGCGCCGTCCGGTCCTCGTCGAGCACGCTCGCCCCGGCCATGAACTCGGCCACGACCGCGTCGAGCAGCGCGGTGTGCTCCCGCCGGTCGGGCGACGGCCGCCGCCCCGGCGACGGCCCGGCTCCCGCCCGGGCGAAGGCCCCCCGCAGGGCGGCCGCTCCCGGCGGGCCGACCGGGGCCAGCCCGGCGAGGATCTCCTTGCGGCTGCCGCGCGGCGCCAGGCCCGCGACGGTCGCCGCCACCGCGACCGGCCCGGGCCCGGGCGTGCGGCGGATCGGGTGCCCCGACGGATCGCAGCAGCCCTCCCGCGTGCAGAGGTAGGACCACCAGCGGCCCTCCGAGACGCACAGCGACTCCTTGACCCGCACGTCCCGCCTCTCGAAGGCCTGCCGCAACCGCTCCGCGAGCGGCCGCAGCCGCTCGGACACCGGCGGGCCGTGCCTCCCGCCCGGCGGCCCGGCAGGATCCTGGCAGAGATAGAGGAGGACCTGGACCGGTCGCCGGTCCTGCCGCTCGGAGAGCCGGACGAGGAGCGCGGCCGTCTCCTCGGCGGCGGCCGGCCACTCCTCGGCCGACTCGGGGATGTCCAGCCGGATCACCCCGCCCTGGTGCAGGCCGGGCGGCTGGAGGCCGACCGCGACGATGCTGTCGTCGGGGAAGAAGCCGAGCAGGTAGGGCAGCACCTCGGCCATGTCGGCCGGGCCCCGCATGGTGATCGGACGGCCGTCGGGGCCGTCGCCGAAGGAGAGCGCGATGGGTTCGTCGGTCATGGCCGGAAGGCTGCCGCAATTCTCCGCAGCCCCCGGAAAATTCTTCCAGATCTGTGGACAAACCCGGCCTGTGAATAACTCCTCCCCCGAACGGCGTATCGCCGAGCCACTCGTCCGGGGGAAAACGGGCCGCCGTTCAGCAGAAGAACGGATGAAACACCTCTCCGCTGCACCCGCGTCCCGCCCACCGCCGTTCGCCCCTTGTCGGTTCCTCGGGGTTACATGGGGGCCATGCAGCAGTCGAAGACCCCCACCACCGCCACCGCCGCCGACCGCGCCGAGGTCCGGGCCCGGGCCGAGGCCGTCCTGCGCGAGCTGGCCGGCCCGGGCGCCACCCTCCGCGAGGACCAGTGGACGGCCATCGAAGCCCTGGTCGTCGACCACCGCCGGGCCCTGGTGGTGCAGCGCACCGGCTGGGGCAAGTCCGCCGTCTACTTCATCGCCACCGCCCTGCTGCGGGCGCGCGGTGCCGGTCCGACGGTGATCGTCTCGCCGCTGCTCGCCCTGATGCGCAACCAGGTCGACTCGGCGGCCCGGGCCGGCATCCACGCCCGCACCATCAACTCCGCCAACACCGACGAGTGGGACGCCGTCCAGGCCGAGGTCGCCGCCGGATCGGTGGACGTCCTGCTGGTCAGCCCCGAGCGGCTGAACAACCCGGACTTCCGGGACCACGTGCTGCCCAAGCTCGCCGCCTCCACCGGCCTGCTGGTGGTCGACGAGGCCCACTGCATCTCCGACTGGGGCCACGACTTCCGCCCCGACTACCGGCGGCTGCGCACCATGCTCGCCGAGCTCCAGCCGGGCGTCCCGGTGCTGGCCACCACCGCCACGGCCAACTCCCGGGTCACCGCCGACGTCGCCGAGCAGCTCGGCACCGGTGCCGGCGACGAGCACGCGCTGGTCCTGCGCGGCCCGCTCGACCGCGAGAGCCTCACCCTCGGCGTGCTGAGCCTGCCCGACCCGGCCCACCGGCTGGCCTGGCTCGCCGACCACCTCGACCGGCTGCCCGGCTCCGGCATCGTCTACACCCTCACGGTCGCCGCCGCCGACGAGGTGACGGCCTTCCTGCGCGAGCGCGGCTTCACGGTGGCCTCCTACTCCGGCCGCACCGAGGACGCCGAGCGCCGCACCGCCGAGGCCGACCTGCTGGCCAACCGGGTCAAGGCGCTGGTCGCCACCTCCGCCCTCGGCATGGGCTTCGACAAGCCGGACCTCGGCTTCGTGGTCCACCTCGGCTCCCCCAGCTCCCCGATCGCCTACTACCAGCAGGTCGGCCGGGCCGGGCGCGGGGTCGACCGGGCCGAGGTGCTGCTGCTGCCCGGCCGCGAGGACGAGGCGATCTGGCGCTACTTCGCCTCGCTCGCCTTCCCGCCCGAGGAGCAGGTCCGCCGGACCATCGACGCACTCGCCGAGGCCGGCCGGCCGCTCTCCACCGCCGCGCTGGAGCCCCGGGTGGACCTGCGCCGCACCCGGCTGGAGACCATGCTCAAGGTCCTCGACGTGGACGGCGCCGTCCGGCGCGTCAAGGGCGGCTGGACGGCCACCGGCCGGAGCTGGGAGTACGACGCCGCCCGCTACGCCAAGGTGGCCGCCTCCCGGGAGGCGGAGCAGCGGGCGATGCGCGAGTACGCGACGGCCACCGGCTGCCGGATGGAGTTCCTGCGCCGCCAGCTGGACGACGAGCAGGCGGCGCCCTGCGGCCGGTGCGACAACTGCGCCGGGCCGCTGCACGGCCCCGAGGTCTCGGAGCAGGCCCTGGAGGCCGCCCGCGCCGCGCTCGGCCGGCCGGGCGTCGGCGTCGAGCCGCGCCGGCTCTGGCCCACCGGCATGGACGCGCTGGGGATCCCGCTCAAGGGCCGCATCCCGGCGGGCGAGCAGGCCGAGACGGGCCGGGCGCTCGGCCGGCTCTCGGACATCGGCTGGGGCACCCGCCTGCGCTCGCTGCTCGCCGACCAGGCCCCGGACGGCCCGGTCCCCGGCGAGGTGGTGGACGCCCTGGTCACCGTGCTGGCCGACTGGGCGCGCGGGCCCGGCGGCTGGGCCGGCCCGGCGACGGCCGACGGCACCCGGCTGGAGCGCCCGGTCGGCGTGGTCACGATGGCCTCCTCCACCAGGCCGCAGCTGGTCGGCAGTCTCGGCGCCAGGATCGCCGAGATCGGACGGCTGCCGCTGCTCGGGCGGATCGAGTACGCGACCGGGCAGCCGCCGCACGGGTCGCGCAGCAACAGTGCCCAGCGGCTGAACTCGGTGGCGGGCGCGCTGGTCCTGCCGCCGGAGACGGCCTCGGCGGTGGCGGCCGCGGCCGGGCCGGTGCTGCTGGTGGACGACCTGGTGGACTCCGGGTGGACGGTCACCGTGGCGGCCCGGCTGCTGCGCCGCGCCGGGGCGGGCGCGGTGCTGCCGCTGGTGCTGGGCCTCCAGGGCTGACCACACCCGATCGGAGCAGTGCCGCGGACCGGGAAGAGCGTCGTGGGAAAGGAGGAACGGAGTTGTCCGGGAGGCTTGCCAGCGCCCTCCGGCCCGGCCGGATCACGATCCGGCGATGTCAGGGCCGGTTCCGGGCGACCGTGGAACATATCCGCCGGAACCTGGGCTTTCGGGCGGCGTTCATCATTTCATCATTGCCGCTCCGCCCCATCTGCCCTGAGAATTGGACCGTACCCGGAGCCCGGTCCGCTGGACCATGCCTCTGGCGTACGCGGACACCCGCGCACTCGTGGGTCGGGAAGGAGGGTCGTGATCAGCGGAGACGACCGAGGTCTGTATCCCCCCGACCGGAGTCCGGCCCCCAGACGGGTGCTCGACCTGGAGACCTGGACGGCCTCGGGCATCCCGCTGCTCCGCGATCCCCGCGACTTCGTCCTGGAACTCCACCGGCGCCACCTGCCGCAGCCCGGCACGGTGGTGGTCTCCGTCCTGGACGCGCTGCACCGGGTGACCGCCTCGGCCTCGTTCGCCCCGTGGCCGCACGACACGGACGGCTGGCAGCACCGCAACGCGATCCTCACCCACCTGCGCCAGGTCACCCCGCACGACCTGCGGCTGCCCGCGCCGAGGCGCACGACCGTCCTGCTGCGCTGCCGCGAGGGCTCGGCCGGCTGGACGGAGCAGGACGGTGCCTGGATGTGGGGCCTGCGGGACGCGGCCGGACTGCACGGGCTGCGCTGCGGGGCGTACGTCGCGCTGACCCCGGCCGGCTGGCAGATCCTCGGCGACGGACGGAGCGGGCGCAATCCGCACGCGGGTTCGTGGGCGCAGGGACCGGTCCACACCGTGACCGAGCTGCCGCCGCGCACCGCGCGGGACACCCCGCGCACCCAGCGGCCGCAGCGCGGCGAACGGCCCTCGCACTCCCGCCAGCCCGAGCGCCCCTGGGGGCCCGCCCGGGTCACGGCGGTCGAACCGGCCCGGCGCACCGGCACCCGCTGACCACCCGTCCACCCGCCCGCGGTCCGTGACGGCCGCCGGGGGCGGCGCCGTGCCCGCGCCGCGCCACCGGACCCACCCGGCCGGGCCGCCGCCCCGCCGCCCGTACCCGGCGGGCGAGGGGCTGGAGGAACGCCGCGTCCCGGCACCCGCGGGGGTACCGGGACACGGACTGCGCGGAACTCACCCGGCGGTCCCGGGCCACGGGTCTCAGGCGGGCAGCCTGCGCGGAGCCGGAGTGCCGGTGGCGCCGAGCGGCAGACCGGCGGCGGCCGGATCGGCGCCGCCGCAGACCACCAGCAGCGCCTCGGCGTGCTGCAGCGCCTTGGCGTACACCGCCGCGGCACGGTCGGCCGGGCCGCCGTTGACCACCAGCACGACCACCGGTCGGCGGACCGGGCGGGTCAGCCCGGCGTCGGCGTAGAACACGTCGCCGCCCTCGGCGAGCTGCGCCCAGTAGCGCTCCTCGCCGAAGGAGAGCTCGTGCTGCTGCCAGGGGTGCGCCGCGCCGGCCGTCAGCACCAGGACGGCGCCGGGGTCGCGGCCGGACTCCAGCAATTGGTCGACGGTCTCGTCCGCGCGGTCCAGCGCCTCCGCCTCGGCGGCGGGGACGTGCCGGACCTCGACCTGCGCCGGGCGGGGCGCGGGTCGCGGAGGGCTGGGCTTGGGGATCGGGTTCGGGCGCGGCGAAGGCCCCGGTCGGTCCGCCCGCGCGGCCGTCGGACGCGGCGGTGGCGGCCGCGGCGGCGAGCCGGATCTCCAGCAGGTCGGTGCCGGGCGGGCAGCGGTCGGCGATCGCGGCCCGCAGCCGCTCCTCGGAGTCGGCGTGCACCCGCTGCCAGACCGTGG
>NZ_JBHYUU010000316.1:0-5480 GCF_042749955.1 Kitasatospora sp. NPDC059462
GGTATGGGGGCGGGCCCGCGGGCGTCGGACGGGCCGGTCACTCCGCGTCGGGCTTGCGGTACTCGCGGAGCGGGTCGATCCGGGGCCGCGCGGACCCCTTGGTGTCGGTGTCCAGCGGGCGCGGGCCGGCGGACGGGTCGATCGGGACCTGGGTGGCGGCCGGCGGGGCGGCCGGGGCGCTGGGGGCGGCCATCGCGCTGCCGTTGGCGCCGCCGCCGTTGCCGGTCAGGCCGGTGAACGCGCCGCCGAGGCCCTTGAGGGCGTCGCCGACCTCGCTGGGGATGATCCAGAGCTTGTTGGCGTCACCCTTGGCCAGCTCGGGCAGGGTCTGGAGGTACTGGTAGGCGAGCAGCTTCTGGTCGGCGTCGCCCTGGTGGATCGCCTCGAAGACGGTCCGGATGGCGGCGGCCTCACCGTCGGCGCGCAGCACCGCGGCCTGCGCCTCGCCCTCGGCCTTGAGGACCTCGGCCTGCTTCTCGCCCTCGGCGCGCAGGATCTGCGACTGCCGGTTGCCCTCGGCGGTGAGGATCGCGGCGCGCTTGTCCCGCTCGGCGCGCATCTGCTTCTCCATCGAGTCCTGGATGGAGGTCGGCGGCTCGATGGCCTTCAGCTCGACGCGGTTGACCCGGATGCCCCACTTGCCGGTGGCCTCGTCGAGCACCCCGCGCAGGCCCGCGTTGATGACCTCGCGGGAGGTGAGGGTGGATTCGAGGTCCATCGAGCCGATGATGTTGCGCAGCGTGGTGACGGTGAGCTGCTCGATCGCCTGGATGTAGCTGGCGACCTCGTAGGTGGCGGCCCGGGCGTCGGTGACCTGGTAGTAGATCACCGTGTCGATGTTGACGACCAGGTTGTCCTGGGTGATCACGGGCTGCGGCGGGAACGGCACGACCTGCTCGCGCAGGTCGATCCGGTTGCGGACGCGGTCGATGAACGGGACGACGATGTTCAGGCCGGCGTTGAGCGTCCGGGTGTAGCGGCCGAAGCGCTCCACGATCGCGGCGCTGGCCTGTGGGATGACCTGAATCGTCTTGATCAGCGCGATGAAGGCCACCACGACCAGGACGACCAGGACGATAAGGACGGGTTCCACGGACTCTCCCCTAGACGACCAGGGCGGTCGCGCCCTGGATTTCGACGACGTCGACCTGCTCCCCCGGCTGGTACACCTGCTCGGGGTGGAGCGCGCGGGCCGACCAGATCTCGCCGTTGAGCTTGATCCGGCCGCCCTCCGCGTCGACCCTTTCCGCGACGACCGCGGTGGCGCCCTTGAGCGCCTCGATGCCCATCTTGATCTGCGGGCCCTTCCGCAGTGCCCGGTAGGCGATGGGGCGGACGACGACCAGTTGCGCGACCGAGGCCGCGACGAAGGTCAGGACCTGCCAGACCGGGTCGGCGCCGAGCGCCGCGACGCCGGCCGCGACGAGCGCGCCGACGGCGAACATGGCGAGTTCCGGCATGGCCGTGATCACCAACGGTATGCCGAGGCCGACGGCGGCCAGGAGCCACCAGATCCAGCTGTCCACGTGTCCATCCTAGGGAGGGAAGGGCCTTCGAGGCGGTCAGTTCCCGCAGGTGGAGGGGCGGAAACCGGTCGCACGTGCGACCGGTTCCGGTTCGGGTGGGTTCAGCGGGGGTTCGGCGGGTCCGGCGGAGCCCCGCCGGACCCCGTGCCGGGCCCACGCGGTGTCAGCCGAGCGGCAGGCCCTGGGCGGACCAGCGGTCGCCGTGGCGCTCCAGGGTGAGCGGCAGGCCGAAGCACTTGGAGAGGTTGCGGGCCGTCAGCTCGGTGTCGATCGGGCCGGCGACCAGTACCTTGCCCTGACGGATCATCAGGACGTGGGTGAAGCCGGGCGCGATCTCCTCGACGTGGTGGGTGACCATGGCCATGGCCGGCGCGAACTCGTCCTGGGCCAGCGCGCCGAGGCGGCGGACGAGGTCCTCGCGGCCGCCGAGGTCGAGGCCGGCGGCGGGCTCGTCGAGCAGCAGCAGCTCGGGGTCGGTCATCAGGGCGCGGGCGATCAGGGTGCGCTTGCGCTCGCCCTCGGAGAGGGTGCCGAAGCGGCGGTCGGTCAGGCCGGCCATGCCGAGGCGGTCGAGCAGGGCGAGCGCGCGGGACTCGTCGGACTGCTCGTAGGTCTCCTGCCAGGTGACGGTCATGCCGTACGCGGCGGTGAGCACCGTCTGCAGGACGGTCTGCTCGGCGGGCAGCTTGTCGAACATCGCGGCGCCGGCCAGGCCGATCCGCGAGCGCAGCTCGAAGACGTCGACCTCGCCGAGCTTCTCGCCGAGGACGGTGACCTTGCCGGCGGTCGGGAAGAGGTACGAGGACGCGATCTGCAGCAGCGTGGTCTTGCCGGCGCCGTTCGGGCCGAGGATGACCCAGCGCTCTCCCTCGGAGATGGACCACGAGACCTGGTCGACCAGCGCGCGCCCCTCCCGGACCACGGAAACGTCCACCAGCTCCAGCACGTCGCTCATGCCTACGCCTTCCCCAAAAACAGATATCTCGGCCGTCGGTGCGGGCGGGCGGCCACTCCGGCGGCCGGTGGGCACGGAGTGGGTGCGCCGCACACGCATGGGCAAACCTACGCCACGCGGATGGCCGCCGATTCCGTAGGCTGGCCGGATGCTCGCCACTCCTGCCGACAATCCGTACGAAGAGCCCCGTTCGGGGCGGCTGGCCGCCTGGGGCAACGCCCTGCTGGCCGGTCTGGTGCCGCCCGACAACGCCGCCGCGGCGGTGCTGGGGGCCGACGAGAGCCATCGGGTGACCGGCCTTCCCGGCGACGGCCCGGACGAGCGGCACGGGCTCACCTGGGCGCTGGGCCGGCTGCGGGTGCTGGGCGTGAAGGGGCTGCGGCTGGCGCTGCCGTCGGCCGGGCACCCGCTCGGCCTGACCGGGCCGGCGCCGTTCAACGAGCGGGCGATGGCGGCCGGGGAGGCGGTGCTGGCGGTCGGCGTGCCGCTGGGGCTGGTGCCCGAGGTGGAGGTGTTCGGCCCGGCCGGGGACCGCTCGGCGATCGTGCTGTGGCGGTGTTCCGAGGTGAACGACGCGCCGCCGGCGGACGTGCCGTCGCTGCACGAGGCGGAGTTCGAGCTCGCGGACGGGCTGCGCCGGGCGACCGTGCTGCTGACGCAGCTGGACGTGGCGGGCGCCGGGCCGGAGGCGCTGCGGGCGCTGGAGGCGTACCGGCGGCGGGGGCACGACGAGCTGCTCGCGCCCGGGTACCCCCCGCGCGCGGTGCGGGTGCTGGAGTCGGCGCAGCAGGTGGCGGCGCTGCTGTCGATCGCCTCGGGCGGTCACGGCGCGGCGGTGAGCGCCTCGGAGATCGCGGCCCGGCAGGCGGCGCTGGCGCCGCTGTGGCGCACGGCCCGCCGGGCCCAGGTGGCGGCGTACAACGCGCTGGTGGACGAGCGGGAGCGGGGTTAGCGGGTCTCGCCGTTGCGGACGGCCCAGAGCGCGGCCTGGGTGCGGTCGGCGAGGTCCAGCTTCATCAGGATGTTGGAGACGTGGGTCTTCACCGTCTTCTCGGACAGGTGGAGGCTGCGGGCGATCTCCCGGTTGGAGCGGCCGTCGGAGATGTGGCCGAGCACCTCGCGCTCGCGCTCGGTGAGGGTGCCGCCGCGGCCTTGCGGGGGGCGCGGGCCGTCGTCGGCGAGCAGGGCCTCGGCGAGTTCCGGCTGGAGCAGGACGTGGCCGGCGTGGACCGAGCGGATCGCGCCGGCCAGCGCCTCCGGGTCGACGTCCTTGTAGACGTACCCGGCGGCGCCGGCCCGCAGGGCGGGGACCATGGTGCGGTGCTCGGTGAAGCTGGTGACGATCAGGATCCGGGCCCGGCTGCCCTCCTCCTTGAGGGTGCGCAGCGCCTCGATGCCGTCGACGCCGGGCATCTTGAGGTCCATCAGCACGACGTCGGGGTCGAGGGCGCGGGCCCGGTCGACGCCCTCGGCGCCGTCGGCGGCCTCGCCGACCACCTCGATGTCGTCCTGCACCTCCAGGAAGGTGCGCAGGCCGCGGCGGACCACCTGGTGGTCGTCGACCAGCAGGACGCGGATCGCGGGCGCGGTGTCAGGCACCGGGGACCTCCATCTCGACGACCGTGCCCTTTCCGGGGGCGGATTCCAGGGTGAGCCGGCCGCCGACGGCGGCGGCGCGGTCGCGCATCGAGACCAGTCCGAGGTGGCGGCCCGCCCGGCGGACCGACTCCGGGTCGAAGCCCCGGCCGTTGTCGCTGATCCGCAGCACGGCGCCGCGGGCGGGCGTGCCGGCCAGGGTGACGGTGACGCGGGCGGCGCCGGAGTGGCGCAGCGCGTTGTGCAGGGCCTCCTGGGCGACCCGCAGCAGGGCGGCCTCCTGGGCCTGCGGCAGGGCGCGGACCCGGTCGGCGGCGAAGGCGATGTCGGCGGTGTGGGCGCGGTCGAGGACCTGCACCTGGGAGGCGAGGGTGGCGCTCAGGCCGTCCTCCTCCAGCGCGG
Organism: Kitasatospora sp. NPDC059462; assembly: GCF_042749955.1. Lineage (NCBI taxonomy): Bacteria > Bacillati > Actinomycetota > Actinomycetes > Kitasatosporales > Streptomycetaceae > Kitasatospora > Kitasatospora sp. NPDC059462. The sequence goes on from NZ_JBHYUU010000316.1 coordinate 4,480, forward strand.
CGGGGCGCAGTTCGACGACGACGGCGCGCAGTTCGTCGGCGGCCTCGGCGGCGAGCCGGGCGACCTCGGCGAGTTCTTCGCGGGCGCGGGCCGGGTCGCGGTCGACGAGCTTGGCGGCGGCCTTGGCGGTCAGGCGCAGCGAGAAGAGCTTCTGCGAGACGGCGTCGTGCAGGTCGTGGGCGATCCGGGCGCGTTCGCCGGCCAGGGTGAGTTCGCGGCTGCGCTCGTAGAGGCGGGCGTTGGACAGGGCGAGGGCCGCGTGGGCGGCGAGTATCCGCAGGAGTTCCTCGTCGTGGTCGGTGAAGCCGCCGCCCGGTTTGTTGGCGAGGTAGATGACGCCGAGCACGGCGGGTTCGTCCTCGGCGTGGTCGGGGTCGACGATCGGCATGCCGAGGAAGGCGCCCAGGTCGGGGTGGGCGTCGGGCCAGCCGCCGAAGGAGGGGGCGTTGCGGACGTCGCCGAGCCGGACGGGGCCGCCCTCGTCGAACATCGCGGCGAGCACGCCGTGCTGGCGGGGCAGCGGGCCGATCGCCCTCCACTGCTCGTCGGTGACGCCGTCGACGACGAACTGGGCGAAGCCGCCGTGGTCGTCGGGGACGCCGAGGGCGGCGTACTCGGCGCCGAGCAGGCGGCGGGCGGAGGCGGTGATCCGGCGCAGGACCTCGCGCACCTCCAGGTGGCGGCTCATCGCGAGCAGGGCCTGGCTGACGGCCTCGATGCCGGCGAGGCAGGGTTCGCAGGCGGGCAGGGTGCCGTCGGGCGGCGGGCCGACCGGGATCCGGTCGGCGGGCGGCGGTCCGGCGTGCCGGTGGTCGCTTGGCACGGTGGGCATGACGCCAACCTACCGCTGTGCGCGGGGGCCGTGCGTCCGTCCCGGGCCCTACCGGGGGCCCGGGTCCGCAGACCTAGGGCTCGCCGTCGGACCCCCGGCCCGCCGGGGGCCGGGGAACGCCCGAGGGGCGGGCCTCCCCGCCTGGGGCGCGCCGCCCCTCGGGCGGACG
>NZ_JBHYUU010000317.1:0-5461 GCF_042749955.1 Kitasatospora sp. NPDC059462
GGTCTCGCCGCCCGGGCCGGGCGGGACGGCCCGCCGGCGCCGCCGGCCGGTCGGCGTGGGTGCGGCGGACTCGGGCGGAGCGGGCGCCGGGCCGGCCGGCAGCGCGTGCTCCAGCCCCGGGTAGACGGGGGTCTCGGGGACACCGGGCAGGGCGAACCCGCCGGAGGAGTCCTCGGCACCGGGCAGCGCGCGACGGCGCCGCGACGGCCGGTGCTCGGCGTCGCCGCCGTCCTGGCCGGCCGGTCCCTCCGGGGCGGAGTCGCCGCTGCCGGGGCCGAGCGCGATCGGGCCGCGCGCGCCGCCGGCGGACCGGGCCTCGCCGGTGCCGGCGGCCCCGCCGTTCCCCTCGCCGCGGCGCTCGTCCGGGCGTCCGCCGTCGACCGGCACGGCGTAGGCGGTGCCGGAACGGCCGTCGTCCTTGCCCCAGGGGTCGTTCTGCGGGCCGTTCGGGCCGCCCAGGCCCTGGCGCCCGTACGCGGGGTCGTTGCCGGTGCCGTTCCACTGCTCGGGCACGGCGCGTTCGATCCGGGCGGGGGCGTTGGGCCACTGGTCGGCGGGGACGTCCGGGGCGGTGCCGCCCGCGGGGGCGGGCGCCGCGGTGTCGCGGCCCGGCTGCTCGGGGGCGGCGGGCGGCAGCTCGACGGCCGGCCGGCCACGGCGTCCGCGCCGCTGTTCGGCGGCCGGGGCCTCGCCCGGCGCACCGCCGGCCGCCGGCGGGTCGGCCGGGGCCTCGGGGCCGCGGGCGTCGGCGGAACCCTGGGGCGCGCCCTCGGGGGAGTCCTCCGCCGCGGGGCCGGCGGGTCCGCCCGGGGCGGAGCCCTCGGCGGCCGGCTCCCCGTCCTCGGCGGCGCTCGGCAGCTGCGGGATGCCCGGCAGGTCGGGCAGGACGGCGCTGTCGCTCTCCTTCGGCCGGTCCGACCGGCCCTCGGCTGCGGCGCGCTCGGCGGCGGCCTTGGCGGCGACCGGGTCCAGCGGCAGTTCGACGACGTAGGTGGTGCCGGCCCGGCCCGGCAGCTCGTGCGGCTGGAGCACCCCGCCGTGGCGCTCGACCACCGCCCGGGCTATCGGCAGGTGGACGGGGCTGCCGCCGCGTCCGGGGCCGCGGATCTCCACCCGGGCGACCTCGCCGCGCTGGGCGGCGGCGAGCACCACGGCCGGCACGTCGCCGCCGGCCGGCGGCAGGGCGGGCGTGCCGGGGGCGGCGAGTCCGGGGGAGGGCAGCTCGGGGGCGGCGTCGTCCAGCGCGAGGCCGATGCCGCTGACGTCGGCGACCAGGTGGGCCAGCGCCTGGGCGAGCCGCTGCTCGTCGGCGATCACCTCGACGGCGGCGGCGTGCACGGAGAACCGCACCCGGCCGGCGCCGACCAGCTCGCCCGCGTGCTCGACGGCCCGGCGGACCACCTTGTCCAGGGCGACGGGCACCCGCTCGGCGGCCTTCCGCCCGTCCTTGCCGTCCGTGCCCTTGCCGTCCGCACCCTTGGCGTCGGTGCCGGCCCCGGCGCTCTCGCCGGCCTCGCACCGCTGGTGGGCCAGCACGCCCTCGATCAGCTTGCCGTACCGGCGGCACTCGTCGGCCAGCCGGCGCAGGGTCCAGTTGGCCTCCGGCCACAGCTGCCCGGCCGGGTCGGCGGCGAGCGCGTCGATCCGCCGGTGAAGCGCGGTCAGCGCGCCGCCCAGCTCGCTCTCCAGGACGGCGGTGAGGTGCTCGTTGCGGGCGACCAGCGCCAGCTCGCGGCTGCGGTCGGTGAAGGTCATCACGGCGCCGACCAGCTGGTCGCCGTCCCGGACGGGAGCGGTGGTGAGGTCGACGGTGACCGGCCGGCCGTCCTTGCGCCACAGCACGGTGCCGCGCACCCGGTGCTTGCGCCCGGAGGTCAGGGTGTCCAGCAGCGCGGACTCCTCCAGCGTCAGCGGGGTGCCGTCGGCCCGGGAGTGCTGGATCAGCGGGTGGAGCTCCCGGCCGCCCAGCTCGCTGGCCCGGTACTCCAGGATGTGCGCGGCGGCCGGGTTGACCAGCACGCAGCGGCCTTCGAGGTCGACGCCGAGCACGCCCTCGGCGGCGGCCCGCAGGATCATCTCGGTCTGCTTGTGCTGGCGGCGCAGCTCCGCCTCGACGCCGAGCCGGCCGGTCAGGTCGCGGACCAGCAGCAGGAGCAGGTCGGAGGAGCGGGAGCCCTCGCGGTAGGGGTCGTAGGGCGCGGGGGGCGCGTAGCCCGAGCCGGCGGCGGACCCGTCGTCGTCGAAGTCGTTGCCGGAGACCTCGACCGGGAAGGTGGTGCCGTCGGTGCGCCGGGCGGTCATCCGCACCGGGCGGTCGAGGGCGTCGTCCTCACGGGCGGCGGGCCGCATCGAACCGGGGATCCGACTGGGGTCGAACTCCGGGAGCAGGTCGAGGACGCCCATGCCGACCAGCGAGGTGCCGGGTGCCTGCAGCGCCTGGACGGCCGCGTTGTTGGCATCGACGACGGTGCCGTTGCTGTTCACCAGCAGCAGCGCGTCGGGCAGGGCGTCGAGTATGGCGGCGAGGCGAGCAGCGCCTCGGATCGGCCTGCTGCTCACGTCGACAGGTCTCCTCGGCTCAGGGCAGCTCTCTCCGGAGAGGGCAGTATCTCATTCTTCTTTGCGGCGGGGACGACCCGCCTAGTAACGTGGTCGGCGGTTGGTGCCGGGCCCCCGGGTTGTGGCATCATCACAGGCACAGGGAACGAGTCCGCGCACGCGGGCTTGCTCCGTGTGGAGGAGGCTTCGCCTAGTCCGGTCTATGGCGCCGCACTGCTAATGCGGTTTCGGGGTTATTCCTGATCGAGGGTTCAAATCCCTCAGCCTCCGCCAGCCGGGAGCCCCGCCGACGATCTCGTCGGCGGGGCTCTTCGCATGTCCGGGGAGGTCCGGGGAGTGCGGAGGCGCCCGGGGAGGGCCCGGGGAGGGCCCGGGCGGCGGCCGGCCAGGGGGCGTCCGGGGTGCCCGGATCAATCGATTTCGTCCCGCGCCGCAGGTCATGTAATGTTGTCCCCGCACCGCCCCGGTGGAAACGTTCACCAGGGCGAGCGCTCATAGCTCAACGGATAGAGCACTTGACTACGGATCAAGAGGTTGCAGGTTCGAATCCTGCTGAGCGCACCAAACCCCGCAAGACCGGGTCCGCCCGGCACTTGCGCTCATAGCTCAACGGATAGAGCACTTGACTACGGATCAAGAGGTTGCAGGTTCGAATCCTGCTGAGCGCACCATCGAGGAACCCCCGGCCATCGGCCGGGGGTTCCTGCGTTTCCGGACCGCCGCCCGCCGCCCGGGCCCCGCCGCCCGGGCCCCGGGGCCCGGGCCGGCCCGGCCCGGTCGATCCGGGGGCGGGTCCGGGCGTCTCCCGTGCAGGGCGCCGGGGTGGCGATCGGGCCGGTGGTTCGAACAGAGCTCACCGGTGAATGGTCGGATCCCGGACGTCGGTGCGCCGTCGGGTCGCCGGGATTCCTCGCGATACCCCGCGATACCCCGCCTAATGGATGAAATGCAGTCCTTTCGGGTACATCCCGTCCTGCCGGTCGGAGGGCCGCCAATCGGGTGTCACGCGGCCGATGGTGCAAGTGTCGCGGTATGACCGGCCCAGGATCGTGATTCCGTTTTGTCTGATCTTGTGTTCTGCCTGCCCGGCCGTCCAGGCCGCCCGGCAGCCGATGCGAAGGAGAGCCGGATGAAGCGACCGTTCCCGGCTGCGGCCCGGACCGCCGCCGTCCTGGCGGCCGGGCTGCTGATCGGCTGGAACCCGCCGCCCTCGGCCGCCCGGCAGCTTCCCGGGGAGGCCGTCATCGGCGGTTCCGGGGTACCGGCCGGCCGCTCCGGAACCGGCCGTTCCGTCGTTCCGTCCTCGGACGCCCCGCGGTCCGGGGGTTTCGCGGCGGATTTCCGGAGTGCCGGGGAAAGCCCGCGGTCGGGCGGTTCCCGGCGGGCCGTCGGAACGCTCCGGACGGAATTCCCCCGGGCGCTGCGCAATCCCACTCCGGAGACCGCCGCAATCGCCGCCGTCGGCGTCTCCGCAATCGCCGCCGGGAACGACCCGGCCGCCCCGGCCGAAGGTGCCGGCAGCGCACCGAAGGGCTACGGCACCGCCTCCCACCGGCTCTCCGACCTCTTCCTGGGCGGTGATGCCACCGCCGGTGCCCCGGGCGGCGGCCCGGTCCCCGGCTATCCCGAGGAGGCGGCGGTCGGCCACGACTACCGGCTCACCGTGCCCGTCGCGGTCGGCGGCGCGCCCGCCACCGTGGCCGGCTGGATCGACTTCGACCGCAACGGCCGCTTCGACCCGGCCGAGCGGGTGCAGGCCGAGGTCGCCGCCGGCGGGCGCAGCGCCACCCTGGAATGGACCGTCCCCGCCGGGGCCTCCTCCGGCGAGACCTGGGCCCGGCTGCGGATCGGCCGCGACCCCGCCCAGGTGGTGTCGGCCGAGGGCCACGCCGATTCCGGGCAGGTCCTGGACCGGCGGATCCGGCTGACCGTCGGGGCTGCCCGCCCGGAGATCTCCCGGCCGGCCGACGGCGCCACCCTCACCGAGACCCGCCCCCTGGTCTCCGGCGGCCGGGCGACGGCCGGCGCCACCGTCGAGGTCCGTGAGGGCGACACCGTGCTCTGCCGCTCCCGGGCGGCCCGGGGCGGCGACTGGTCCTGCCGCCCGGACGCGGCGCTGGCCGAGGGCCCGCACACCCTCACCCCCGTGCCGGCCGGCGACGGCGGGGCGGCGCGCGCCGGTGAACCGGTGCGGATCACCGTGCGGACCGCGGCGCCGGGCACACCCGTGCTGACCCTGCCCGCCTCCACCAACGACCCCGGCATCCGGCTGACCGGCACCGGCGAGCCGGGCGGCATCGTCGTCGTCACCGACCTGCCACCCGGCGGGCAGCAGACCGACCTGTGCAGCACCTCCGTCCGGGCCGACGGCGGCTGGTCCTGCCTGCCGGTGGAGAGCCTGGGGGAGGGGCGGCACCGGATCACCCCGGCCGCCGCCGACCTCGCGGGGAACCGGACCGCCGGACAGCCGGCCGAGCTGGTGGTCGACACCGCGCCGCCGGACCGTCCGGTGCTCACCGCGCCGGCCGCCGGGGAGACCGTGCGCACCGCCCGGCCCCGGCTGGCGGGCAGGGCCGAACCCGGCGCGCGGGTGCTCGTCACGGCGGGGCCGCGCGGCGGCCGGGAGAGTGCGCGGATCGTCGCCTGCGGCACGACGGCGGCCGTCGACGGCAGCTGGACGTGCACGGCCAACCGGGATCTGACGGGCGGGGAGCAGTGGCTGGTCGTCTCGGTGACCGACCCGGCGGGGAACGGGACGGCGGCGGAGCCGGTGGCGGTCCGGGTCGAGGTGCCGGCGGGCACGGCGGTTCCGGCGCCGGTGCCGACGCCGGTGCCGACGCGCGACCCCGTGCCCTCGGCGTCCGCCGCCGCGACGCCGTCGTCGCCGGTCACGCCCTCCTCC
>NZ_JBHYUU010000318.1:0-5348 GCF_042749955.1 Kitasatospora sp. NPDC059462
GGCCCGGCGACCACCGGCCGTCCTCGGCGGGATCCTCCCCCCGGAGGACCCCGCCTCGGACGGCCCGGGCCGGGGGCCGGCGGGCCCGCGGCGGATCAACCGATCAGTGGATCAGCGGGTCAGGGGCGGTCGAGGGTGATGGAGTTGATCGGCGTCAGGTCGGCGTAGACACCCGTCTGGGGGGCGAGGTCCTCGCCGCAGCCGGTGCCGTTGGAACCGGTGCACAGGTGGGCGTGCGCGCCGCCGGACTGGTTGTTGAGGACCCAGTGCGAGCCGTACTGGTTGCGGAGGTTGTGGGCTCCGTAGCTCCAGAAGACATCGGTCGGCGGCCGGCTGGTGTCGGCGTCCCGGGGGTAGATGCAGACCGCCCCGTACGGGCAGCCGTCCCAGGAGCCGTCGGCGGCCTCGGCGCCGGAGGTTCCCATCGTGGTGGCCGCGGCGGCCGCGAGGGCGAGCGCGGCGGCGGCGTGCAGGATCTTGCGCATGGTGGTGCTCCTTCAGGTGCTGGTCCGGCCTGCGTCCGGCCGGTGCTCAGCAGCGTAGGAAGGCACCGCCCGCAGCGGTCCCTGACGGATGACAGGGGGCCGGGGCGGTCCCGGCACCGGGGGTCAGCGCTGTGCGGCGAAGGTGTCGCAGCGGGCCGGGTCGCCGGTGCGGTAGCCGGTGGTGAACCAGGTCCTGCGCTGCTCGGAGGAGCCGTGCGTCCAGGTGTCGGGGTCGATCCGGCCGGTGGCCTGCTTCTGGATCCGGTCGTCTCCGACGGCCGCCGCGGCGTCCAGGCCCTGGGCGATGTCCTGGTCGGTGAGGGTGCTGATGAGCGGGCGGCCGGTGGAGGCCTGCGGGGTGGTGGTGGCGTGGTGGGCCCAGACCCCGGCGTAGCAGTCGGCCTGGAGCTCCAGCTTCACCGAGGCGCTGTCCCGGCCCTGCCGGTCCTGCCCGACCTTCTGCATCGTGCCGGTCAGGTTCTGGATGTGGTGGCCGTACTCGTGGGCGACGACGTAAGCCTCGGCGAACGGGCCGCCGCGCGCGCCGAAACGGGTGGACAGCTCGTCGAAGAAGCCGAGGTCGAAGTAGGCCCGCCGGTCGCCGGAGCAGTAGAACGGGCCGACCGCGGAGCTCGCCGCACCGCAGGCGGTGGAGACCCGGCCGGTGAACAGGACCGTCTCGGCAGGCCGGTAGGCGACGCCGGAGCGCGGCAGCTGGCCGCGCCAGTAGTCCTGGAGGCTGTTGGTGACGGCGACGATCCGGCAGTCCTGGCGGCGGTTGGCGTCGGCGCCCTTCTTGCAGGCCTGCTCGACCTCCCCCGCGCTGGTCGACCGGTCGGCCCCGGCGTTCGACCCGCCGCCGTCGGAGAGCCCGAGGATGCTCGGGTCGACGCCGAAGAGCACCGCGATCAGCACGGCGATCAGACCGGCCGCCCCACCGCCGATGGCGACCTTCCCCCCGGGGATGCCGCGCCGGTCGTCCACCTGCGAGGTGTCGAGGTCGCCCTGGTCGTCGAACTGCATGCCGGTCCGTCCGTCGTGTGCCACCGGAGCCCACGACCCCGGGCGGCCGGGCCCCGGCCGCCCGGCCACGGTAGCCGCTCCGCAGGCCGGCGCCGACCAAGGACGCGCAGGTCAGCGGGCGTCTTCCGGCCGGGCGGCCGATCCTGTGACCGGCCGTGGCGACCCTGTCACCACCCGTCGGGCCCCGGCCCCCGGGAGGACCGGGCGATCCGTACCGCTGCCCCGCGCCAAAGCACCCGCCAACCCTTCAGGAAGCCCCACGCCACCCGGCCCACAGGACAGCGCCGGAATCCGACCCGGGCCGCCCCGGCACCCGAGGGACCGAACCGTGCCGCTATCCCGCGCAGCGCGACGGACCACCCCGCACGAGAGCACCCACCAACACCTCGGCCGGCCCCTCCAGGAAGCCCCACGCCACCACTGCCACCGGAGCACCGGGAACGGAGCCGGGATCCGGCCCCGTTCTCCGGGCGTCCCTACACCCGGAGAACCGAACCGTGCCACTGCGGCGGGATCCGACCCTGGCCACCCGAGCGTCCCTGCGCCCGGGGCGGAGCGGGCAGCGGGTCGCCAGGGTGGTGCCGGATGTCGACGGTGTGGCCGTGCTGCCACGGCCGGGCTCGTCCGCCCTCCCCCGGGGGCCGCGTCTCCGCTGCGGCGGGCCCGGGGTGGCGGCTGCTGCATCCGTCGGTGCGGACGACGCGCGGCGTGGGCCTGCTCCGGGGGCGCCGACGGGACGGCGGCTACGGTGGCGGCCATGATCACTCATCTGGTCCCCACCTGGGAGGTCTCGGAGAGCCGGGGCGTCGAGACCGCCTGGATCGAACTCGGCGACGGCACCCTGAGCGCCCGCGGGCGCGTGGTCGGTCTGGTGCCCGCGCCGTACTGGCTCGACTACGAGCTCGACACCGGGCCGGCCTGGACCACCCGGCGGCTCGCGGTCCGCACCCGCACGGCGGAGGGCACCCGGGAGCTGGAGCTGCTGAACGACGACGGACGCTGGACCGTCGACGGCCACCACCGGCCGGAGCTCGACGGGGCGCTCGACTGCGACCTCGGGCTCTCCCCGCTGACCAACGCCATGCCGGTGCTCCGCCACCGGCTCCACCGGGATCCGGGGCGGCACGACTTCCTGATGGCGTGGGTCCGGGTGCCCGACCTGACGGTGCACCCGTCGCGCCAGACGTACACCCACTTGGGGCCCGCCGGGGAGGGTGACGGCACCGGCGCGGCCGCGAGGGTCCGGTACGAGTCGGGGGACTTCCGCAGCGATCTGCTCCTCGACCGGCACGGTCTGGTGCTCGACTACCCCGACCTGGCCCGTCGGCACGGCTGAGCCGCCGGCCGGCGCCGTCCGCTGAAGCTTGCCTCCTCGGTCATCTGCGGAGCCGGATGAGGATGGCCGCGAGGTGGAGTGCGGCTTGGCGGGCGATGGCGAGTTCGTCGGTGCGCACGGCCGGGCCGCGCCACTGTTCCAGGCGGTTGATGCACCGTTCGACCGCGTTCCGCTCCTTGTGGGCCTCCGGTCGAAGCCCGGCGGGCGTCCGCCGCGTGAGCCGCGCCGCAGCCGGTTGCGGACCTGCTCCACCGGCTGCGGGACGACCGCACGGATGTGACGCCGGCGCAGGTGGGAGCGGATCGCGCGGGCCGAGCACGCGCGATCCGCGATCACCGTGTCGGGCCGGGTCCGAAGCCGCCCGGAACCCGGGCGGGGAACCCGGATCGCGGCCATGCCGGTCGTGAACGCCCGCGCGTCGCCGGCCAGGTTCCGGCCCCGCATCGACGGAACAGACGAACACGGGCGTTCCCCGGAACCGTTTCCTCTCCGACGCGGCGAGTGGAGGCCTCTCGCCGTCGAAGCCCCCGCCACCGCGCTACTACAACTCACCGCAGCTGTGGGAATCGCAGTACGAGGACAAGCCGATCCGGCCCCTCTTCGAGTGCCGGCGCGAGGGACACAGCGCGTGGACCGTCCCGTACGAGATACCCGCCGTTCTCCAGCCTGCGGCATGTCTCAGAGACAGGCGGATGTGGAGCTCCGGGTTCGGGCGGTTGACCGGTCACCGATGGCCGCTGTTCTCGCGCAGCACATCGTGCTTGACTCCCATTCACGACGGGGAGTGTGGTCCCGGCACCCCGCCGGTCGGCGGGTGGGGACAACCCCCGGGCCGGTCGGGGGTGCACCGGATGGCCTGTGATGCCGGTGCCCGGCGAGAGTTGGGCCAATGATCACCACGCGCAAGTTCCTGCTCGCCGCGCTGCTCGTCCCGCTCGGTGCCACCCTGGCCGTCGCTCCGGCCGCTTCGGCCGCCGCTCCCCCCGCCGGGTCCGCGGCGTCGGTCTCCGCCGACGCCGTCGCGTTCCGCTCCCCCGAGGCCGCCCTCGACCGGGTGGCGCACCCGCTGCGCACCACCGAACCCCGCGGCGGCGTCGCCGATCTGCGCCCGTTCGGCACGATGGTCGGCGGCGCCACCGTGGTGGGCGTGGGCGAGGCCACCCACAGCTCACACGAGTTCATCGCCCTCAAGCACCGGGCCTTCCGCTACCTGGTCGAGGAGAAGGGCTTCCGCACCTTCGCCCTCGAAGCCGCCTGGAGCAGCGGACTGCGGATCGACGCCTACCTCACCCGGGGCGAGGGCGACCTGAAGCAGATCATGGACGAGGAGTTCCAGGGCACCTACCGGTGGTGGAACAACGCCGAGTACCGCGACCTGCTCCAGTGGATGCGCGCCTACAACATCCAGCACCCCGAGGACCCGGTGCACTTCGTCGGCGACGACAACGGGTTCGCCGGCGCGGAGCTCTACGACAAGGTGAACGCCTACGCCGCTGCGGTCCTCCCCGAACTGGCCCCCCGGCTCACCGCGCTCTACCAGGGCCTGCGGCCCACCACCGACGCCGCCACCTACGTCAACGACTACTCCTCGAAGCCGATGGCCGAACGCAAGGAGCTCGCCGAGCGCACCGGGCGAGCGGTGGACCTGCTCAAGCAGCACCCCGGCGCCGACGCCGACGCGCACGCCTGGGCTGTGCAGCACGCCAGTGCGATCCACCAGATGACCACTCTGTACGCCTTCGACTGGGACGACCCCCAGAGCATCCCCGGCGCCATGCTCTACCGCGACCGCGTGATGGCGGACAACATCGCCTGGTGGCAGCAGCGCACCGGCAGCAAGATCATGATCTCCGCCCACAATGGTCACATCGCCCTCAAGAGTTACGCCCCGGACATGTACCCCCGGGTGCAGGGCGACTTCCTGCGCGAGCAGCTGGGCACGGGTTACGTGAGCGTCGGTCTCACCTTCAATCAGGGCACCTTCAACGCCTTCAACCACGATGGTGCCCCGGAGCGCTTCACCGTCACACCTGCCGCCCCCGGCACCGCCGAACACACCCTCGACAAGGTCCGCCACCGCGACTACGTCGTCGACCTGCGCAACACCCCGGCCCCCGCCCGCGCCTGGCTCGCCGAACCGCACACGATCAAGAACATCGGCGCCACCTACCCCGGGATCGCCGACGCCCCGCAGATCCGCCTCGCCCAGACCCACGACATCCTGATCCACCTCCAGCAGGTCCAGGCAGCCCGCATGCTCAACTGAAGCTTGTTCCAGAAGGTCTGGTGCGGGGCAGTTCTCCGGTGCGGGTGGGGTGCCTCGGGCTGAGCCGGTCTGGGTGGAGACGCTCGCGGGGCTGCGGATGCGGCAGTTCGAGGGCCTGGTGCGGGTGGTGCGCGAGCGGGGCGGCAGCGGGCCGGGGGGGGGGCCCCGCGGGGGCCCCCCCGCCCCCCCCCCGGAGACCCCGGGCGCCGCCCCCCACCCCAACCGCCCGGGCCCCCCC
>NZ_JBHYUU010000319.1:0-5243 GCF_042749955.1 Kitasatospora sp. NPDC059462
CCACCGCCGGGCCGGTCCAGGCCGCGACCAGCGGATCGCCGAGCAGCCGGGCGAGTTCGGCGAGGGCGTAGGCGATCCCGCCGAGGCCGGCGAAGGCCCCGGAGCCGACGGCGGCCGGGTGGCCGGGGTGGGCGGCGAGCGAGTCGAGCAGCCCGGGGACGGGCGCCAGCGACCGGCGGGCGACCTCGGCGTAGCGGTCGGTCCCGGTGAGCGCGGCGAGCTGGGCGAGGAACAGCGCCGTGCCGGTGTAGCCGCCGGCCAGGTCCGCGCCGAGCGGCCGCACCCGCCAGTAGCGGTCGGCGAGCAGTTCCAGCCCGAGCCAGTTGGTGCGGGAGCGGCCCTGGTAGGCGGCGGCGACGAGCTGGTCGCCGAGGCCCCGGGCGGCGGCCAGCAGCTGTTCGGGCTCGGGGGCGGTGGCCCAGACGTTCTCGGGCACCGGGCGGCCGGGCCGGTGGGCGGGGGTACCGGCGGCGCCCGCCATGGCCGCGCGGACGATCCACTCCTGGTCCTTGCGGTCGACGGAGCCGAGTGCGGCGAGCTTGGCCTCGGCCCGGGCCAGTCCGGTGGCGGCCAGTTCGCGGGGCAGCCGGCGGCCGTCGGAGGTCCACAGGTCGCGCGAGCCGGGGCGGGCGGTGAAGAACGGGACGTCGCCGGTCCACAGGTCGGCGACCTCGTGGTCGGCCAGCCCGGGGCGGCCCGGGTCGTCGACCGCGTCGGTGCGCAGCAGGTCCAGCACCGCCTGCCGGGCGCCCGCCTCGCGCAGCACGTCCGGGTGGGTGGACTCGTCGAGCAGCCGGGCGTAGACCCGGGTGGCCCGCGGCACGACCCGCACCTCGGCGTCCGCGAAGCAGCGCAGCAGCCCGCGCGGGCCGGTGAGGTCGTCGCGCCCGGCGGCGAGCGCGGCGTACCCGGCGCGGAAGCCGTCCACCAGCGCCTCGGTGTGCTCGGCGGGGTCGACGGGCGCGCCGCCCAGCCGGGGCCGGTTGTGCGCCTCGCCGAACGGGCGGGGGCGGCGCACCAGGCGCATCTCGTCGGTGCCGGCGGCCGACCAGTCCACGCCGTCCACGGGGGACAGCCGCCGGCCGGTGCAGCCGCCGCCGATGCCGGAGACGTCCACGGCGCCGTCGTCGCCGATCAGCAACTGCGGCAGCAGGCCGACCCGGTGGACGGACTCGGCGAGCGCGCGGGCCGCCGGGTCCTCGGCGGGGCCGGAGGCGGAGTCGGGAGCGGAGGCGGAAGCCGCACCGGAGGCGGGAGCGGAGGCGGAAGCGGTGCCGGAGGCGTCGGCCGGTGGATGGAACAGCGTCTCGACGTCCACCAGCACCGGGTGGTCCCCGCAGGCGACCAGGTTCTCGAAGTGCAGGTCGGTGCCGTCCAGGACGTGCAGCAGGGCGAGCAGCGCGCCCTGACGCCGGTAGAAGCGCTCGACGTCGTAGCGGGTCAGGCAGGGCCGGGCCTCGGCGTACTCGGTCCAGCCGTGCGAGCCCCGGTCGAGCAGCCCCAGCGCCCGCAGCCGGGGCACCCCGGGGCGCCCGCTGTACCAGCCGAGCAGCGCGTTGAAGTGCCGGTGCGCGGCGGGCGGCCGGGGCCGGTGGACCACGGCGGTGCCGTTGGCGAAGTGCAGCACGGCGACGGCCCGCCCGCGCCGGTGGCGGTCGCCCGCGTCGGCGGTGACGGCGACCAGCGCACCCGGGTCGCGGCCGCGCAGCAGCCCGGCGACCAGCAGCGCCCGGTCGGTGGTGAACCGGTCGAGCAGTTCGGCGTGGGCGTCGGCGGCGTCCAGGCAGGCCCGGGCGAGCAGCCGGGCCAGCACCGGGTACGAGCGCAGCAGCGCGGCCAGGCCCTCACGGCGGGCGGTCAGCGCGAGGAACGAGCGGAACCGCTCCTGCGGGGTGCCGCCGGCCAGCCGCCCGGCGGCACGGGCGGTGTGGAGCTCCAGGACGAGGGTGCGCGCGGCGGTCCGGGCCAGCCGTTCGGTCAGCCGGGCGGTGAACTCGGCCCGCAGGGCGGCCAGATCGATCCGGCCCAGCTGGTCGGCGGCGCGCACGGCGGGGGAGAGCGAGGTCAGCAGCCGCACCTGGGCGCGTTCGGCGAAGGGCTGCAGGACGAGCGCGAAGCCGCTCAGACCCGGGTAGGCCGCGCGCGGCACCATCGGGCGCACCGGTGCGGCGGCCACCGCGGCCTCGGTGAAGGCGGCCCAGTCCGGGCGGGCGGCCGGGACCGGCCGGCCCGGCGTCAGGCCCCGCTCCCACCACGGGGGGCCACCGGCACGGGGGGACCGGAGCCGACCGGGGTGGGAGCGGGGAGTCTGTGCGGGTGACGCGACCGGTGCTGCGGTCTCTCCTGCGGATGGTGCGGGGAAGTCGCCGGGCATCGGAGTGTGCGGGAACGGTGTGGCCGAGGGGACCGCCGCTGCGACCGGGCCCTGAACCGGTCCGGCGCCCCCGTCGGGGCGCGTGCTGCGCACGGCGTCCACCTCTGCCACCACCGCACCTCCGATGCCGGGAGAGGGCGGCGCTGCCGTCGAAGGCGCCGCCCTCGCTGCTGATCCTGTCGCCGCGGTGGCCGTCGGGGCATGGGGGACGGGCCCCCATCTTTGTGACGGCGGGCCCGCACGATCCGCCGCGCCCCCGCCCATCGGCGGGGTCGGCCCGGTACCGCAGAGCTACCGCCGCGCGAGCAGCAGCTGCGTGGCCACCGCGGGACGCCCGTTCATGGTGAGCACCGGGAGCTCGCGTTCACCGGCCGGTTCGAACGCGGCGAACAAGGCGTCCAGCCACGCCCGGGTGTGATGGCGGCAGACCGCGCCGTCGCTCGTCGTGAACACCCCGAACCGGCCGTGGCGCGCCTCGTCGCGCCGGTAGCGCTCCTGGTTGCGCTCGTCGGGCTGGAGCAGGTAGTCGCTGACCTGGAGCAGGCCGCCCGGGCGCAGCACCCGGTGCAGTTCGGCGACCAGGGCCCGCTGCGCCGCGTCGCCCGGGATGCAGGTGAGCACGGCGAACAGGAAGGCCGCGTCACAGGTGCCGTCCGGCCGTTCGAGGAGTGGCGGGCGGTCCAGCACGGTGAAGCGGGCGGCGGGCTGTTCGGCGCGGGCGCGGGCGATCAGCCCGGGGGAGACGTCCACCCCCTCGACGTCGGTGAAGCCGAGTGCGGTGAGCTCCCCGGCGAGCCGTCCGTAGCCGCAGCCGTAGTCGAGCAGGGCGGCGTCCCGGGCGAGGCGGTCCGTCCAGGCGGAGTGCAGGGGGTGACCGAAGGTCTTGGTGGTTCCGGTGGAACTCCAGTACGCGGACTGGTCGTCGGAGGCCGGCATGGGCCGATGATGCCACGGGTGGACGCAAGGCCGTGCGCCCGGGGTGCGCCGGGGCGGTCCGGGGGGCGTTGCGGAGTGTTCCGGGGACGAAGGGGCCGGTGGGCGCGGGCCGATGGGGCCGTTCGGCCCTTGTGAGCGGCGGACCGGGGCGGGAAGGTGATCGCCGCGCCGCAGTGCGGGGACCGCCGGGGGCGGATCGGCGCGGCAGGACCGGAGCGCGGTGGAACGGGAAGAGGCCTGAGGTGGGCGAGTTGGTCACGGTGCGGGTGTGCGAGGGGATTTCGCGGGGCTTCGCGGCCGATGCGAGGGCCCGGATCGCCGCCGTGGTGGGCGGGGCGGACGCCCTGGTGGAATCGTTGCGGGTCCGGGTCGGGACCATCGGCGCGGCGGGCTCCCCGGACGGGGCGGACCGCGCGGGAGTCCTGGCCCAGGTCAACGCCGAGGTGGACGGCCGGCGGATCCGCGTCCAGGAGGCGGCCGCCGACCTCGGCGAGGCGCTGGACCGGCTCGCGGACGGCCTGCGGGCCCGGATGACCGCCGTCACCGCGGGCTGGACGCCGCGGCCGTGGCCGCGCCGGATCCGCACCCGGGCCCTGCCGACGGCCGCCGGGCCCGGGCTGCCGGAGGACCGCCGGACCGCCGTCGCGCGGACCGCGGTCGTCGAGGCCGCCGCCGCGGAGGCCGCCGTCGCACGCGCCGGACTCCCGTACCCGGCCCGGCCGCAGCGCATCGTCCGGCGCAAGCAGGCCCAGCTGGTGTGGTGCTCGCCGGACGCCGCGGCCCGCACCATGGACGCGATGGACTACGACATCCACCTGTTCACCGACCCGGCCACCGAGACCGACGCGGTGGTCTACCGGGTCGGCCCGACCGGCTACCGGCTGGCCCGCACGGTGGCGGCCGGTCCGCCCACCCGCCCGGCCGTCCCGCTGACGCTGAGCCCGTGCGGCGCGCCGGAACTGACGGAGGATCAGGCCGTCGGCCGGCTGACCGCCGCCGAACTGCCCTACCTGTTCTTCGCCCAGCCCGGTTCGGGTCGCGGCCGGGTGCTCTACCGGCGCTTCGACGGCGGCCTCGGTCTGATCGCGGCCGCCTCGTGAGCGACGACTCCGTGCGCCGCCGGCTGCGTGCGCGGCGCCGCTCCCGCGGGTCGCAGCCGCAGGCCCGCCGCTCCGCGTCGGTGGTCCGCCCCCGGACGCCCGTCGAGCCGCCCTCGCGCGAGCCGGCGCAGCGCGAGCAGGTGCAGCGCGAGCAGGTGCCCGCCGAACCGGCGCGGCGCCCGTCCGCCCCGCCGCGCGAACTCGTGCCGCTGGAACGGGCCGAGGCGCTGCGGCTGCTGGGCGGTGCGCCGTTCGGCCGGATCGTGTTCACGGTCCGGGCGCTGCCCGCGATCCGCCCGGTCAACCACCTCCTGGTCGACGACACCATCGTGATCCGCACGCACGACGGTGCCGCGCTGAGCGCGGTCGCGCTGGGCGGCGAGGAGCCCGGGGTGGTGGTCGCCTACGAGGCGGACGCGATCGACCCGGTGACCAGACTCGGCTGGAGCGTGGTCGTCACCGGCTTCGCCCGGCCGGTCACCGACCCCGTCCGACTGGCGCGCTACCGCGCCCTGTTGAGCCCCTGGGTGGACGCCTCGATGGACCACACGGTGGCCATCCAGCCCGACCTGGTGGCCGGCTACCGGCTCGTCGCGGGCGGGGGCGCCGCCGCTTCCTGACCCCGGGGCCCGGCCCCGGACGACGGGCCACAGGCCCCCGACCCCCGACCACTGGACCCGGGGTCCGCGATCCGCCCCGACGCGGGCCCCGCCCCGGGTCCCGGCCGCCGTGCGCCCCCTTCCCGGGCGGGACGTCCGGCCGGCCGGGACCCCGGCGCGGAAGAACCCTTCCGCGCCCCGCCGGCGCGGCCGGGAGAACGTCAACTCTCCTGG
>NZ_JBHYUU010000320.1:0-5242 GCF_042749955.1 Kitasatospora sp. NPDC059462
CGGGGCGGGGCTGGGGTGTCGGGCGGCGGGGGGGGCTGGGGGGTGGCTGTGGGGGTCGGGTGCCGGCGGCCCGCCGCGCGGGGGGGGGAGGAGGCGGGGGGCGGGCGGCGGCGGAGGGGTGGTCCGGTGGGGGAGTGCGCGGTACTGAGCATCAACCTGGACTAGACCACCTGCGCACGTCAAGCGCCTCAGGTGCACCAAAGGCAGGTCGTAGCAAGGCTTACGCGGACCTTAAGGTTCCGCCATGAGTGATGACACGGCGGACCGGAACCTGCGGATCGTCTTCCTGGGCGACTCGTTCACCCAGGGGGTCGGGGACCCCGAGTACCGCGGCTGGGTGGGCCGGGTGATGGCGGACTGCTGGACCGCACTCGCGGCGGGGCCGGAGGGGGTCACGGTGTTCAACCTGGGCGTGCGGCGGAACACTTCGGCCGACGTGCTGGCCCGGTGCTGGGGCGAGACGGCGGTGCGGGCGCTGCCGGGGGCGGACCACCGGCTGGTGCTGTCGGTGGGCAGCAACGACGCGGTGGAGGAGGACGGCCGGGTGCGGGTGGCGCCGGACGCGAGCCTGGCCCATGTGTCCGCGCTGCTGGACGGGGCGCGCGAGCGCGGCCTCGCGCCCCTGGTGGTGGGCCCGCCGCCGGTGGCCGGTGCGGGCGCGCCGCACCTGGAGCGGCTGCTGGCGCTGGCCGACGGGATCGCCGGGGTCTGCGCCGGGCGCGGGGTGCCGTTCATCGGCGTGACCCGGGAACTGGCGGCGGACCGGGAGTGGACGGCGCAGGCCCTCGCCGGGGACGGCGCGCACCCGGGCGCGGGCGGGTACCGGCGGCTCGCGGACCTGGTGCTGCGGGGCGGGTTCCGGGAATGGCTGACGGAGCGTCGTCCGGCGGAGGAGGCGGCCTTGACCTAGAGCGCACTCCAAGGGGGAGGCTGGTTCCCGTTGATCCGACCGCGGTCGGCGCCCCGAGGGGGCCGACACCAGTGAGGAGTACCGTCATGCGCAACGCCACGCTCGGCAGCGAGGGTCCCGAGGTCGGGGTCATCGGCCTCGGCTGCATGGGGATGACCTGGGCCTACGACGTCCACAACCGTGACGACGACACCTCGGTCCGGGTGATCCGGCAGGCGCTGGACCTCGGCGTCACGCTGATCGACACCTCCGACATCTACGGGCCGTACAGCAACGAGGAGGTGGTCGGCGCGGCGCTGGCCGGCCCGCACCGGGAGCGCGCGGTGCTCGCCACCAAGGTGGGGCTCGTGCCGGGCAACGCCGAGGAGCGGGTGCTGCGCAACGGGCGGCCCGAGCACATCCGGCGCTCGATCGACGACAGCCTGCGCCGCCTCGGCACCGACCACGTCGACCTGTACCAGCTGCACCGGATCGACCCGGAGGTGCCGGTCGAGGAGTCCTGGGGCGCGCTCGCCGAGGCGGTGGCGGCCGGCAAGGCGCGGCGGATCGGGCTCTCCGAGGTGAACGTCGAGGAGATCAGGCGCGCGCAGGCCGTCCACCCGGTGGCCTCGGTGCAGAACGAACTGTCGCTCTGGACCAGGGACTCGCTCGCCGAGGTGCTGCCGTACACCGAGGAGCAGGGGATCGCGTTCCTGCCGTTCTCCCCGCTCGGCCGTGGCTTCCTGACCGGCGGCATCGCGTCCTTCGACGAGCTGCCGGCGGACGACTTCCGCCGCGGGCTGCCGCGCTTCCAGCAGGAGGCGCTGAAGGCCAACCTGGCGCTGGTGGAGCGGGTGCGGGCGGTCGCGGCGCGGGTCGGCGCGACGCCCGCGCAGGTGGCGCTGGCCTGGGTGGTGGCGCAGGGGCGGTACGTGCTGCCGATCCCGGGGACCAAGACGCCGAAGTACCTGGAGGAGAACGCGGCGGCGGCCGAGCTGGTGCTCTCGCCGGCGGACCTCGCCGAGCTGGACGCGCTGCCGGCGGCGGCCGGCGAGCGGTACTGACGGAGCGGCGGTACTGACGGACGGGCGGTACTGCCGGACGGGCGAGCGGTGCTGACGGGTGCTCACGCCCGGGTGCCGGCCGGGCGCTCAGGCGCGGACCGGGTTCCGTTCCCGGATCCAGACCTGCTTGCGCCCGGTCTCGCCCGGCGCCCGCACCGGCGCCGCGACCACCCGGTCGAGCCGGAAGCCGGTCCGGCGGGCCACCGCGCCGCTGGCGGTGTTGGCCGGGTCGCAGTGGATCTCGACCCGGTGGATCCCGGGCAGCGCGAGCGCCGCTTCGGCGACCGTGCGGGCGGCGGCGGTGGCGATGCCGCGGCGGCCGTGCTCGGCGCTCACCCAGTAGCCTATCTCCAGCGCACCCGGGCCGATCCGGCCGTGGAGGCCGAACGAGCCGATCACCCGGCCCGGTTCGGCGTCCAGGCCGGCCAGGTAGATGAAGTCGGTGCCGGCGTCCCAGGCGGCGACGCCGGCCGCGGTGAGCTCGGCGGTCCGGGCCGCAGTGGGCGCCTCGGCGGCCCACTCCAGCCAGGGGCGCAGATGGTCCAGGTTGGCCCGGACGGCGGTGTTGAGCGCGCGCGCCTGGGCCGGGGAGCGCCGCCGCAGGGTGATCCCCCCGGCGGACCGCAGCAGTTCGGGCGGCCGGCCGGGGGTGGGTACGCCGGCGGTGGGCACGCCGGGGGTGCCGGACGCGGGCGCGCCCCCGCGCGGCGGCGGCATGACGTGATTCATGACAGCGATTATGGCCGCGTCCTGTACCTGTCACCACCGCCCGCCGCCGCGCGCCGGAGCCGTCCGGGGGCGCGTCAGAGCCGGACCAGCACCTCGTCGAGCTCCTTGCGCCGCAGGTCCGGCACGCGCGCCCCCTCGGCGGGGTAGCCCACCGGGATGACGTAGGCGGCCCGCTCCTCCTGCGGCCGTTCGCACACCTCGTTGAGGAACTTCATCGGGCTCGGCGTGTGGGTGAGCGTGGCCAGGCCCGCCTGGTGCAGCGTGGCGAGCAGCAGGCCGACCGCGATGCCCACCGACTCCTTGGTGTAGTACGGGCGCGGCGAGGCGGGGCCCTTGTGCACCTCGAAGACGACGATCACGGCCGGCGCGTCCTCCAGGAACGGCTTGCGCCAGTCGGTGCCGATCGGCGCCAGCGCGGCCAGCCACTCCTCGGAGGCCCGGTGGGCGTAGAACTCGCGCTCCTCGGCCTCGGCGGCCTCCCGCAGCCGGCGCTTGCGCTCCGGGTCGGTGATCACCACGAACCGCCAGGGCTGCACGTGGGCGCCGCTCGGTGCGGTGTTGGCGGTGCGGATCGCCCACTCGACCACGCCGTCCGGGATCGGGCGGGTCGAGTAGTCGCGGACGGTCCGGCGCTGTGCCATCACGTCGTGGAAGGACCTGCTGCGGGCCTCGGCCTCGTGGGCGGGCACGGTCATGGGGGTGAGCGGAACGGTCGGGTGGGACGCGTCCGCCACCGCGCTGTCGAGCGCTGTGCTGTCAACCATGGGCGACAGCACAGCACATGACGGCGGGCCGGGGAAGAGGTCTGGACCTCCGTCCCCGGCCCGCGGCCCTGTTCCCGGCTGCGGCCCCCGGCTACAGCTCGCGGACCGCGCCGCCGCCGACCTCGATCCGCCGGTTCACCGCGACGGTGTCCAGCATCCGCCGGTCGTGGGTGACCAGCAGCAGCGTGCCGGTGTACGACTCCAGCGCCGACTCCAGCTGCTCGATCGCGGGCAGGTCCAGGTGGTTGGTGGGCTCGTCCAGCACCAGCAGGTTCACCCCGCGCGCCTGGAGCAGCGCCAGCGCCGCCCTGGTCCGCTCGCCGGGGGAGAGGGTGCCCGCCGGGCGCAGCACGTGCACCGCCTTCAGGCCGAACTTCGCCAGCAGGGTGCGCACCTCGTCCGGCGCCTGCTCCGGGACGGCGGCGGCGAACGCCTCCAGCAGCGGTTCGCCGCCGAGGAACAGCCCGCGTGCCTGGTCCACCTCGCCCACCACCACGCCGGAGCCCAGCGAGGCGTCGCCGGAGTCGAGGTCGAGCCGGCCCAGCAGGGCGGCCAGCAAGGTGGACTTGCCCGCGCCGTTGGCGCCGGTGATGGCCACCCGGTCCGCCCAGTCGATCTGCAGGTCCACCGGGCCGAGGGTGAAGTCCCCGCGCCGGGCGACGGCCCCGCGCAGGGTGGCGACCACCGAGCCGGAACGCGGCGCGGTGGCGATCTCCATCCGCAGCTCCCACTCCTTGCGCGGCTCCTCGACCACCTCCAGCCGCTCGATCATCCGCTGCGTCTGGCGGGCCTTGGCGGCCTGCTTCTCGGTGGACTCGGCACGCATCGCCTTGCCGATCTTGTCGTTGTCACTGGACTTGCGCCGGGCGTTGCGCACGCCCTGCTCCATCCAGCCGCGCTGCATCCGGGCCCGGGCCTCCAGGCCCGCCTTGGTGTCGGCGTACTCCTCGTACTCCTCGCGGGCGTGCCGCCGGGCGGTGGCGCGCTCCTCCAGGTACGCCTCGTAGCCGCCGCCGTAGAGGTTCACCCGGCGCTGGTGCAGGTCCAGCTCCAGCACCTTGGTGACGGTGCGGGCCAGGAACTCGCGGTCGTGGCTGATCACCACGGTGCCCGCGCGCAGGCCCTTGACGAAGGCCTCCAGCCGCTCCAGGCCGTCCAGGTCGAGGTCGTTGGTGGGCTCGTCGAGCAGGAAGACGTCGTAGCGCGAGAGCAGCAGCGAGGCGAGGCCGGCCCGGGCCGCCTGGCCGCCGGACAGGGCGGTCATCGGCAGGTCGAGGGAGACCTTGAGGCCCAGCGAGTCGGCGACCTCCTCGGCCCGCTCCTCCAGGTCGGCGCCGCCGAGCTCCAGCCAGCGGTCCAGGCCCGCCGCGTAGGCGTCGTCGGCGCCGGGGGTGCCGTCCACCAGGCCCTGGGTGGCCTCGTCCAGTGCGGCCTGCGCGGCGGCCACCCCGGTGCGGCGGGCCAGGAAGTCGCGGACCGACTCCTCCGGGCGGCGCTCCGGCTCCTGCGGGAGGTGGCCGACGTTGGCGGTGGCCGGGCTGAGCCGGACCGAGCCGCCCTCCGGGGTGTCCAGGCCGGCCAGCAGCCGCAGCAGGGTGGACTTCCCGGCTCCGTTGACGCCGACCAGTCCGATCACGTCGCCGGGGGCGACGACCAGGTCCAGGCCGGAGAAGAGGGTGCGCTCGCCGTGGCCGGCGGCGAGGTCCTTGACGACGAGTGTGGCGCTCATGATGCCCCGATTCTAGGCGGGCGGGCCCGGACGCCGCCGGGGGCGGTGGCACCGGCCGGTGCCCGGC
>NZ_JBHYUU010000321.1:0-5226 GCF_042749955.1 Kitasatospora sp. NPDC059462
GGAACGGCGCGGGCCCGGACGCCGTACGGCGTCCGGGCCCGCGCTCACGCCTCAGGGCGAGCGAGGCGACCGCGGCGGTCAGGCCTCGGTCTTCTCCTCGGCCTCGGCCTCGGCGGCCGGGGCCTCGACGGTCTCGGCCGACTCGTCGGCCTCGTCGTCGTCGAAGTTGATCTCGTTGCCCTCGGTGTCGACGACCTTGGCGGCCTCGACCACGGTGGCCAGCGCCTTGCCGCGGGCGACCTCGCCGACCAGCAGCGGAACCTGGCCGCCCTGGACGACCTGCTGGGCGAACTGGTCCGGGGTGAGGCCCGAGCCGGCGGCGCGGCGGATGAGGTGCTCGGTCAGCTCCTCCTGGGAGACGTTGAGCTCCTCGTCGGCGACGATCTGGTCCAGGACGAACTGGGTCTTGATGCCCTTCTTCGCCTGCTCCTCCAGCTCCGCGAGGTACTCCTCCTCCGACTTGCCCTGGGTCTCCAGGTAGCTCGCCAGGGTGAGGCCCATCGGCTCCAGCTGGTGGTGCTCCAGGTTGTGCTTGCGGGTCTCGATCTCGTCCTTGAGGAGCTTCTCCGGGAACTCGATCTCGACCAGGCCGAGCAGCGCGTCCAGCACCTTCTCCTGGGCCTGGGTGGCCTGGTCGTACTCCTTCATGCGCTCCAGGCGCTTGCGGGAGTCGGCCTTCAGGTCCTCCAGGGTGTCGAACTCGCTGGCCAGCTGGGCGAACTCGTCGTCCAGCTCGGGCAGCTCCTTCTCCTGGACGGCGGTGACCTTGACGGTGACCTCGGAGGTCTTGCCGGCCTGGGTGCCGCCCTTGAGCTCGGTGGTGAAGGTGGCGGTGCCGCCGGCCTCCAGGCCGACGACGGCCTCGTCGATGCCGTCGATCAGACGGCCCGAGCCGATCTCGTAGCTGACGCCAGCGGCGGTGCCGTCCTCCGGCACCTCGCCGTCGACCTTGGCCTCCAGGTCGACGACCACGATGTCACCGGCGGCGGCGGCGCGCTCGACGTCCTTGACCGAGGAGAAGCGCTCGCGCAGCTGCTCCAGGGACTTGGCGACGTCCTCGTCGGAGACCTCGATCGGGTCGACGGTGACCTCGATGGACGAGAACTCCGGCAGGGTGATCTCCGGGCGGACGTCGACCTCGGCGGTGAACTTGAGGTCACCACCGTCGGCGATCTTCTCGACACCCTCGATGTTGGTGATGTCGGGCTGGCCGAGGACCTCGATCTTGCCCTCGTCGACGGCCTGCGTGTAGAAGCGCGGCAGGGCGTCGTTGACGGCCTCCTCCAGCACGGCGCCACGGCCGAAGCGCTGGTCGATGACCCGGTTCGGGATCTTGCCCTTGCGGAAGCCCGGGACCGAGACCTGCTGGTTGATCTTCTTGTACGCCGCGTCGAGGCTGGGCTTGAGCTCCTCGAAGGGCACCTCGACGGTGAGTCGAACCCGGGTCGGGTTCAGAGTCTCGACGGCGCTCTTCACGGTTAGGTCTCCTATGGGCTTGCGGTCAGGTTGCCTGCGCCCTCCCCGGACGCCGGCCGGGGCCGGTTTCCAGCGGGTCGGGCGAGACGGGCGATGGGCGGTTGGAGCTGCATCTCCCGTGGGGGGTGGACGGTGAGCGTGACTCCTCGCCCTCGTGCGGTTGACCTGGGTGGACGCCACAGGGACTACCGCCAGCGCCCCATCCTACCGGTACCACGAAAGGCGGACGCCAGGACGCCGCCGTCCGGGCCCGTTCAGGCCCCTCCGGCGCTCTTCGCGGCGGCCCGCGGGGCGTCGTCCGGGGCGGTCCGGCCGGCGGGTTCCGACGCGCCCCCGGAGGCGCCGGCGGCCGCCGGGCGCATGGTCGCGGCGGCGTCGGAGTCCCGCACGCGCAGCGCGATCACGGCCGCCAGCAGGGCCAGCGCGGCCGCGGTCAGGAAGGCCGCGCGGTAGGCGGTGAGGTTCGCCACGGGCGTACCCGAGGCGTCCGCGGCGAGGGGTCCGACGGCGGTCAGCACGGTGCCGAGCACGGCCACGCCGAGCGCCGAGCCGATCTGCCGCTGGGCGTTGTAGAGGGTGGAGGCGGCGCCGGTGGCGGCGGCCGGGACGGTCGCGAAGGCGGCGGTCTGGCTCGGCATGAAGACGTGCGACATCGCGAAGCCGGTGAGGAAGAGCAGCCCGCGCACGGCCCACAGGTTGCTCTCCGGCCCGATGGTCGCCATCAGGGCCAGGCAGCAGGCCACCACCGCGGAACCGGCGGCGAGCATCCGGCGCGGGCCGATCCGCGGGTAGAGCCGGGCCGACACCTGGGAGGCGAGCATCACGCCGAGCGCCTCGGGGAACACCATCAGCCCGCTGTGCAGGGCGTCCATCCCGAGCGCGTCCTGCATCAGCAGCGGGAAGAGGTAGAGCATGCCGAGGAAGGCGGCGCCGGAGAACAGCGAGAGCAGGTTCACGGTGCGAAAGATCCGGTCCCGGAAGAGCCGCAGGTCGAGCATCGGCTCGGGGCGGCGCAGCTCGACCGCGACCAGGGCGGCCAGGGCGAGCAGCCCGGCGAGCGCCGGGGCGAGGATCCGCACGCTCCCCCAGCCCTCGGACGCCCCTTCGGAGAGCGCGTACATCGCGCCGCCGAAGCCGACGGCGGCGAGCAGGAAGCCGGCCACGTCGAACCGCCCGGCCCGCTCGACCCGGTAGTCGGGCAGGAAGAGCAGGCCGAAGACCAGCCCGGCGAGGCCGACCGGCACGTTGACGGTGAAGACCCAGTGCCAGGACCGGCTGTCCACCAGCCAGCCGCCGAGCACCGGACCGCT
This sequence comes from Kitasatospora sp. NPDC059462, assembly GCF_042749955.1. Classification (NCBI taxonomy): domain Bacteria; kingdom Bacillati; phylum Actinomycetota; class Actinomycetes; order Kitasatosporales; family Streptomycetaceae; genus Kitasatospora; species Kitasatospora sp. NPDC059462. The sequence goes on from NZ_JBHYUU010000321.1 coordinate 2,787, forward strand.
GGCCGGGGCGACGGCGGTGGGCAGCATCAGCACCCGGGTGGCGCGCATCCGCTCCTCCTGCGGGAAGGCGCGGAAGAGCATGGTCATCCCGACCGGGGTGAGCAGGCCGCCGGCCGCGCCCTGGAGGATCCGGTACAGGGTGAGCGAGGACAGCGAGCCGGCCGTGCCGCAGAGCAGCGAGGCGGCGGTGAACAGGGCGAGCGAGCACAGGAAGACCCGGCGGGTGCCGAAGCGGTCGCCGAGCCAGCCGGACAGCGGCACGAAGACGGCCAGGCTGACCAGGTAGCCGACGTTGACCACGCCGACGCCGGCCGGGTCGGTGCCGAAGTCACGGCCGATGGAGGGCAGCGCGACGTTGACGATCGTGCCGTCCATGATCGTCATGAACAGCGAGGCGACGAAGACGACGCCGACCGCGATCTTGGGGTTCATCCGCCCCGGCCGGGCCGGGCTCGTCGCACTCATCGGGGGTTCTCCAGGTCGGGTGGGAAATCAACCGGTCACCATGCCCGAACAGCCCCGCAGACGACAACAGGGCCCCGCTGTGGGCGAGACCCTGCGCACGGTCGGGGTGACCGGATTCGAACCGACGGCCTTCCGCTCCCAAAGCGGACGCGCTACCAAACTGCGCCACACCCCGTGGTGCCGAGAGGAAGCGTACACGCCGGGCCCTGCCGGATCGCCGGGATATTCCGGGGCCCGCACGGGAACGGGGTGTGCGCGCAGCCGACCGGACCAGGTACGCTGTTCCCGACCTTCCGTCCGGTGACGGCCGGAGGATCGCGCGGGCGTAGCTCAATGGTAGAGCCCTAGTCTTCCAAACTAGTCACGCGAGTTCGATTCTCGTCGCCCGCTCAGCAGGAGGAACGGCCCCGGTGGACGCTCGGCGTCCACCGGGGCCGTTCGCGTTCCCGGCGCTCCGTCAGCGCCCCTTCCCGGCCGCCCCCGTCACCGCCGTCGCCCCCGCGGGCGTCACAGGCCCAGCCGGGCGGCCCGGGCGGCGGCCCGGTCCAGCAGCCGGTGGACGTCGGCCTGCCGGGTCGAGGGCCGGTCGTTGAACTGGTCCGGGGAGTTCACCGGGCGGCCGGTGGCGTGCAGCACCTCCATCAGCTGGACCCGGGCGGTGCGCACGGTGGCCGGGGTGCCGAAGCCGTGGGCGAGCACCGCGGCCTGGGCGCCCAGCAGGCAGACCCGGCCGGCGTCGTCCCACATCGCCCCCTGCAGCCAGCCGTGCGCGGCGATGTACCGGGAGGCGAGGGCGAGGTGCTCGGCGGCGGTGACCGTGACCGGGCGGGCGGGGCGGCGCAGCGCCCGGTCGAGCAGGGTGGCCCGGGGCAGCGGGTGGCCGGCGTGCCAGGGCCGGTGCACCTGGCCGTGGCGCCACGGGTGGGGCACCGGGGCGCGCGCGGGGGCGGGCAGTGAGGCGAGGTACGCCTCGATCTCGGCGACCAGCCCGGAGGCGTCCGGGGCGAGCAGCCGGACCGGCAGGGCGGTCGGCGCGGTGCGCGGCGGGGCGGCGGGCGGCGGGGCGGTGCGGGGCATGCGGGTCCTCCAGGCGGCGCCGGTGGTGTTCGCTACCCAAAATGGTGCATACCGGTCATCCCTGCGACCGGAGCGGCGCGCCGCCGGCCGCGGGCCCGCGCCGCGCGGCGGCGCCCGGGCGGTTTCCCGGGGGGCCCGCGGGCCGATAACCTCGGCGGCGTTCGAGAGCAGTTCGATGGCAGCCGGCGTTCGAGACGACTCGGAGCCCGTGAGCGGAGGAGTCCCCGTGCGCCCGCAGGACCGACTGGCCGTCATTCAGCGCTGCGTGGTCCGGGAGATGGCGCGCCTCGGGCAGGAGTTCACCGCCGACGGCGAGGTGGTGCGCGGCCCGGGGACGGTCGCGGTGGCCGTCCGGGAGCACCCCGGCGGCGAGGGCGCCGGGCACGTCGACCTCGGCTGGGCGCTGGAGCTCGGCCGGGCGGACGCGCCGGTGCTCTGGGACTGCGCGGCCGGCCTCGGCAAGACCGAGGAGGAGAAGCTGGAGAACGCGGTGCGGATGTGGGCGACCACCACGGCGGCCGCGCTGGTGGAGCTGCGGGAGGGCCGCGGCGCGCACGCCGACCACGCCGACCACCCGGAACTGCCCGGCTGGCACGCCGTCCAGGGGCCGGCGGCGGTCTTCGGGTTCGGCAACGAGCGGCTGGCGGCCTGGCTGGCCGGGAACCGAGTGGTGCCGGCGCTGGCGCCCGCGCTGCTGCCGGCGCTGACCGGGCCGCACGCGCGGCGGCCGCACGGGGTGAAGCTGTTCCTCGGCGGACGGTCGGGGGACGACGTGGCCGAGGTCAGGATCGACGGCGAGGTCAGCGAGGCGGCGTCGGCGGCGCTGCGCGCGCTGGACTGGCCGCGCGGCGAGCGGCTGTGCTGGGCCCGGCTGTTCGTGCTGCTGACGGCCCACGGG
>NZ_JBHYUU010000322.1:0-5221 GCF_042749955.1 Kitasatospora sp. NPDC059462
CTGCTGCTGTCGCACCTGGCCGGCCTGGCGGCGGTGCCGCTGACGCTCACCCTGCTATTCACCGGCACGCTGCCGCCCGGCGCGGCGTTCGGGCTGCCCGCCGCCGTGGACCGGTGGCTCCGTCCCCTGCCCGACTACGCCCGTGACGTCGATCTGGCCGCCTTCCGCGGGGACGGCTCCTGGCCGGCCGTGACGGCGAGCTACTCCGCCCCCGGGAGCAGCCCGGACGGCCCGCGCGCCGGGAAGGGCGGCCACTGGTCGACCGAGGGCCACCCGCAGGAGCTCCTGCCCGACGACGGGCCGGACGAGGAGGCGTTGACGAACCGGCTCCCGCGACGGGACTGGCTGCAGGTCGACTTCGGGGTACCGGTGCCGGTCTCCCGGATCGAGCTGACCATGGAGCCCGGGGTCACCGCGATGGCCACGGTCGCGGTCCTGGGCCCGGACGGGGCCTGGGTGGACGGCGGTCCCGAGCAGACGTCCACCGAGAACTTCCTGACGGGCCGCGACCGGCGGTTGCGGGTCGACGCCACCACCTCGGCGATCAGGATCGTCCCGGTGCTGCTGCCCGGGCGCGACGGCGCGCGCGTCACCGATCTGCGGATCTGGTCGCCCTCGACCACCCTGCTCAGGCCCCGCCTCGCCGGCACCGACCTGCTGCTGACCAACACCACGAACCGGGACGTCCCGGTGGAGGTGCTCGCGCCGGCGCTGCCGCCGGGCTGGCGGGCCGAGCCCGGCGCCGCCGCTCCGCGCCGGGTGGCGGCGAACGCCACCGTCACCTCCGGCTGGCACCTCGTGCCCGGCCCCGGCGCGCGGCCCGGCCCGGTCGGGTACGCGGTCCGCGTCAGCGAGGGCGGCCGCACCGCGATCGCCACCTGTTTCGCCCTGCTGCGCACCACACCGGCCGGGGTCCGGGCCGAGCCGCTCACCTGCGATCCGGCCTGACCGTTCCCGTCCACGGCCGCCAGCGGCCGCCGGAGAGGTCGCCCAGCGCCTCCTCGATGTCCGGGGGCAGCGCCGGGCCGATGCCCAGGGCCAGCACCAGGTACCAGCCGTCCCGCCCCCGGCGGCGCGCCGGGGGAACGGGCGCGCCCGGCCGCAGCCGGACGTGGATGCCGTGGACGCGGGCGTCACGGCCCCGGCTGTGGACCCGGCGGACCGCCACCTCCTCGACGTCGCTCCACGCGTAGCGGCAGCGGTGGCGGCCCCACCGGGCGGCGATGAACGTGTCGGTGATGTGCAGTTCGAGCCGCCGCAGGGGCAGGTAGCGGACCAGCATCAGCAGCAGGCCGACGAGGGGCAGCCCGACCAGCGGCGCCCAGGACGACAGCCGGTCCCAGTCGCCGCTCACCGTGGTGCGGACCAGGTGGAGGCCCATCAGGGCGCCGAGCGGCCCCCAGTGCACCAGCATCACCTCGCGGGACCGGCCGCTGAGCAGGTACGAGGTGGGCTCGCGTCGTACGGTGAGGCCGCGCCGGCTCGCGGCCGGGGGCCGGGACGGGGACGGCGCGGTGCCGGCACCGTCCGGCGCCGTGTCGGGCGCCGTGTCGGGCGCCGGCCGGGGCGCGGGGAGCCCGGCGGCCGTCCCCGGACCGGCGCCGCCGGGGCCGCCCTGGCCCGCCAGGTGCTGTTGGAGGCGCAGATTGCGGAAGCGGTACGTCCCGGCGGTCCGTTGCAGCAGACCGGCCCGGTGGGCGTCCCGCAGGAAGGTCATCAGGGCCCAGGGCACCCGGCCGGCCAGCGCCAGCGAGCACCGTGCCAGCAGCCACCGGCTCCACGGGCTGAGCAGCAGGAACGTCGCGCACGCGCCGCACCAGGCGGCCAGGGCGTCGGCCCAGTCGGTCACCGGGCGGCCCCACGACCAGTTCAGCAGGGCGATCCCCAGGGCGATCAGCGGCGCGAGGACGACCATGGTCAGCAGGACCGAGGTCCGCTCCGACCGCAGCAGCGCGTCGGGGGTCGCGGCGTCCACGGTGTCCGAGGGCGCCGCCAGCACGATCATCAGATAGCCGGGCAGCAGCACGCCGACCACCAGGGAGAGGCCCTCCGTCGAGGGTGCCAGGAGCTGGAACAGGCCCAGGGCGAGGATCACCGGCGGCCCGCCGACCACCACCGCGAGCCGCCACGCCCGGCCCACCCGCCCGTCGCGGCCGGCCGAGCGGAGGGCGCCCGCGAAGCGCAGCGGATCGGCCCGCCGCCGGGGTGTCGTGCTGTCGTCCCCGAACCACGCCTGCCCGGCCACCCGGAGCGCACCCGCGAGGGTCACGCTGAGGCCCAGCGTGGTGCCGAAGCCGAAGGACCGGTGCCTGCCGCCCGGGACGGCCCCCAGCACCAGCTCGAACAGCAGCGACAGGGCGATCCCCGCCACGATCAGCACCGGCACCGCGAGCGCCCTCGGCAGCGGCGCGCCGAACAGCCGCCACCAGGCCAGCTCGGCGGTTCCCTGACGCCCCATCATCCGGGCGAGGTGGGACAGCCAGAGCCGCGCCCGCTCCGGCTCCCACTGCCGGGGCGGGTGCAGGCGGTCGGGGCCCGGCGGCAGCTCCGGGAACGAGGCGGGCACGATCCGGTCCAGCAGGTGCTGCTCCACCTGCCCGGCGGTCGCGAAGCGCCGGCGGTCCACCAGCTCGCCCGGGTCCGCCGGCGCCCGCTCGTACCCGCGCCGCAGCAGCCACACCATCAGCGGCGTCGACAGCGCCCGGCTGACCGGGCTGTGGGGCTCCGCGCGGAGCTCGGCCAGCAGCGGCGCCCACTGCCCCGCGCGCGACGGCTGCCGGGTCTGGCGCAGGTAGGCCGCCACGTCGGCGGGGGCCAGCGGCAGCGCCTCGATCGCCGAGTCCACCCGCAGCACGTCCCGCTGCGCCGTCACCAGCTCGCGGTAGGCCTCGGTCCGGCAGATCAGCACCAGCCCGCCCTGCCCGCCCAGCTGGCGCCCGAGGGCGCCGAGCACGGCCGTCCGCCGGTGCTCGGGCAGTTCGTCGAGGCTGTCCAGGACGGGCAGCAGGCGCCGCTCGCGCACCAGCCGGGCGGCGGGATGCACGCCGTCCACCCGCGGCAGGCCGGGGTGCTCCTCGGCGACCCGGCGGATCAGCCAGTCGTGGAAGTTGACCCGCTCGGCGTCCCAGGACTCCAGCGAGAGCACCACGGGCACCGGGACGTCCTCGTCGCGGGTGAGCCGGCGGGCGAGCAGCTCCAGGGTGAGCAGCACCGCGAGGGTCGTCTTGCCCGCGCCGGCCCCGCCGAGGATCAGCAGCCGGCGGCGGTCGAGCCCGAGCAGGGCCTCCGCCATCGTGCCGACCCGGTCGCCGCGCCCGTCGAGCTCCCGCCCGGGCCCGAGCGCGGTGCGGCTGTGCACCCAGCGGACGGCCAGCGGTTCGGGGTCGGCCATGTCCCAGGCGTCGGCCTCGGCCCGCCACTGGTACAGCAGGCTGCGGGCGAGCCGCTCCTCGGCGAGGGCGAGCGGCGTGGCGGGCGGTACGGGCGGGGGCGGCACGGTGAGGTGCAACTCGCCGTTGAGCACGCCGATCTGCACCAGGTAGTGGACCGTGCTGTCGGTGACGACGTTGCGGATGTCCGTGGCCCCAGGCCCGGGTTCGGATCCCGTCACTCCCCCGTCCCGCCCTCGTCGACCCCTGCCGTGCCCCTCCTTTCTACCAGGACGGGCACGCTGCCTCCGACGATTCGTCAGGTTCACGCCGACGGCGGCCGGTCGGCTCCGTCCCGCGGCCGCTCCGGCGGCGGTGAGCAGCTGGGAGGATGGGGCGATGACATCCACTTCCGCCGCTCGTGACGCATTGGAGGGCCTGGCCCTCGGGGACGGATTCGGGGAGCGCTGGTTCCCGCCCTTCCGCACGCCCCGGGAGGCGCTCGACCGGATCAGGGCCCGCCGGATCCCGGAGGAGGCGCCGTGGCACTGGACCGACGACACCGCGATGGCGCTGTCGGTGTACGGGGTGCTGACCGCCTTCGACGCGGTGCACCAGGAGAAGCCGGCGCTGGCCTTCGGCATGACCTACCTGGCCGACCCGGGCCGCGGCTACGGGCACGGCATGCGCGGGCTGCTGCCCGGGCTCGCGGACGCGCCGGGCGGCTGGCGCACCGCCGCGCGGGACCTCTTCGGCGGCGCGGGAAGCTTCGGCAACGGCGCGGCGATGCGGGTGGCCCCGCTCGGGGCCTGGTTCTGCGCGGACCTGGAGGAGGCGGCCGAGCAGGCGGTGCTGTCGGCCGAGGTCACCCACGCGCACCCGGAGGGCGTCGCCGGAGCGGTGGCGGTCGCCGTGGCGGCCGCGCTCGCCGCGCGCGGCCGGGGCGGGCCCGCCCCGGCGGGCTCCGACCTGCTGGCCGAGGTCGCGGACCGCACGCCGCCGGGGGCGGTGCGCGAGGGGCTGGGGCGGGCCGCCGGCCTGGACGGCGCGACGGAACCGTGGCGGGCCGCCGACCTGCTGGGCAGCGGGCAGCGCGTTCGGGCCGCGGACACCGTCCCGTTCGCCCTGTGGTCCGCCGCCCACCACCTGGACAGCCTCACCGACGCCCTGTGGGCCACCGCCGAGGGCCTCGGCGACGTCGACACCACCTGCGCGATCACGGGCGGGGTGGTCGCCGCCCGCACCGGCCTGGAGCGGGTGCCCCGGGAGTGGCTGACCCGCCGGGAGCCGCTCCCCGCGTGGGTCGCCGGGGCCGAGGCGGAGGAACCGGGGCGGTAGCCACCGGGGCCGTCGTCACCGGATCCGTCGTCAGCGGGAGCACCCGGACGTCGCACCGGCGGCCCCGGCCTGCCCCGGATCACGGCCGGTCCCCCGGCCCGCCGGCGGCGCGTCGTCCCCGGGGCGGGGACGGTCGTCGCCGTCCCGGGCCGGCTGCCCCTCGCCGATCGTCACATGGGCCAGGCCCGGGCAGCCGTTCCCCCCGGCGGCCGTCACCGGGACGCGTGCGGGGCCCCTGCTCCCCCAGATCATCCGGTGGTCACCGCCCCGACGGCCACCCGGCCGGTCTGCGTCCGCTTCCGGCCCGGCCCGCCCTGCTGATCGCTGGTCATACCGTCGATCCTGCCGAGCGCGTACACCGTTCGCCTGAGTACCGGTACTCAACTCCGCGGCACCGATTCACTCAATTCCGCGGCACCGTTCCCCTCGACTCCGCGGGCCCGTTCCGAGCGAGCGGGCCGACGGCGCGGGCCCGCCCCGGAGGTCCCGGGGCGGGCCCGCGCCGCGCAGTCGAC
>NZ_JBHYUU010000323.1:0-5175 GCF_042749955.1 Kitasatospora sp. NPDC059462
CGTCGGGGGTGGCGGCGGCCTGGCGTTCGAAGGCGTGGTGGACGCACTCCTCGCCGGTGATGACGTGGGCGGGGTTCCACTCCTCCAGCAGCTGGACGGTTTCGGCCTCCGGCAGGTAGGTCGCGCGGGCGTCGCCGGACGGGTCGGCGGCCATCGCCTCCAGCACCCGCCGGTACATCTGCGCCAGCCGCTCGGCGTTCTCCCTGCTGAGCACATTGGTGGCGCCGTTGATGTTGATGTTGCCGCCGGTCGCGATGATGTTGAGCGCGAACTCGTTGATGGAGACGCGGAACACCGCGCCGACGTCCACCCGCTGGCGGTCGACCTGGTGGAAGTCGAGGTAGTCGAACAGGATCGTGAGCAGGCGCTCGTCGGACCCCGTGTGGCGCTGGATCGCGGGCAGCGGGTACCGGCGGTGCTCCCACGTCGCGGTCTCCTGCTCGAAGACCTGCTGCACCAGCTCGCGCCAGGTGCGGGCACTGCGGTCCATCGGGAACGGCACCGTGTTGAGGTGCATGCCCAGCACCCGGTCCGAGTCGACCGCGTCCATCCGCCCGTGGGCCACCAGGCCCGTGTGGTACGCGGATTCGGGCGTCAGCATGCCGAGCGCCTTCAGGTGCGCGGCCAGCAGCACGCTCTTCAGTGAGGTCTTGGCCTCGCGGGCGAGCTGCCGCAGTTCCGTTTCGAGGTCGAGGAACGGCACCTGCACCCGGTACAGCTCCATCGGCTTGTCCCGGTCCGCCCAGTCGGCGGGCAGGGTCACCGGCATGTGGGTGTCCACGATGCCGTGCCAGAAGGCCTGGTCCGCCTCGCTGTCGAGGGAGTCCAGCTCCGCCCCGATGAAGTCCGCGTACCGCACGGGCAGCGGCTCGACCGGCAGTTCCTCACCGCCGGCGCGGTAGTGCTGGTAGACGTTCAGCAGGTCCATCAGCAGGGTGTTGTTGCTCCAGCCCTCCAGGATCGCGTGGCAGTAGGTGACGGTGAACCGCCAGACGTCGTCCTCCTCCAGGTGCACCGCGAAGCGCAGCAGCGGACCCGTCGCGAGGTCGAACAGCTCGGCGCGCTCCCTGGCCACGAACTCCAGGCCGGCCTTCTCCTTCTCCGCCGAACCGAGGTGGCGGAGGTCGTGGATGGCGATGGGGATGTTGACCTCGCCGTGCACCAGCTGGAGCGGCTGCGAGTAGCCGGTGAGGTGGACGGAGGTGCGCAGGATGTCCTGCTGGAGGCCGATGGTCCGGACCGCCTTGCGGAACGCCGTTGCGGAGAAGGGCTCCTGGCCGGGCAGTCGCTGCGTGTTGACGTTGTGGTAGACGTTCCGCCCGTTGCCGGCCAGCATCTCGACGATCATGCCGGTCTGGATCTGGGACAGCGGGTAGGCGTCGACCACGTCGGCGGGCAGCGCGGCCCGGTCCTCGTCGCCGATGAGGCTGAACGGGGCGACGGGTTCGGTGCTGACCGGTCCGCTGTGGGCGGCGTGCTGGGCCAGTGCGGCGATGGTGCGGTGTTGGAAGATCTGCTGGATGCTGAGGTCGTAGCCGGCCTGGCGCAGTGCGCCGGAGAGGCGGACGGCGCGGATGGAGTCGCCGCCGAGGTCGAAGAAGCTGTCTTCGACGCTGACCTGGTCGGTGGGCAGGTCGAGGACCTGGGCCCAGACGGCGGTGACGCGTTCCTCGACGGGGGTGCGGGGGGCGACGTGGGCGGAGGCGGCGAAGGCGGAGCGCTCGGGTGCGGGCAGGGCCCGGTGGTCGAGCTTGCCGTTGGGGGTGAGCGGGATCTCCTCGATGGCGACGAAGGCGGCGGGGACCATGTAGTCGGGGAGGGTCTGGGCGAGGTGCTTGCGCAGTTCGCCGGCGTCCGGTCCCTGGTGGGTGGTGGGGACGAGGTGGGCGACGAGGGACTTCTGACCGGTGGTGTCGGTGTAGGCGGTGACGACGGCGTCGCGGACGTCGGGGTGTTCGGTCAGCTTGGCCTGGATCTCGCCGAGTTCGACGCGGTAGCCGCGGATCTTGACCTGGGTGTCGATGCGGCCGAGGAACTCCAGGGTGCCGTCGGCCAGGCGCCGGGCGAGGTCGCCGGAGCGGTACATCCGTGAGCCGGGTTCGCCCCAGGGGTCGGGGACGAAGCGCTCGGCGGTGAGGTCGGGGCGGTTGAGGTAGCCGCGGGCGACGCCGGGGCCGGCGACGTGGATCTCGCCGGGGATGCCCACGGGCACCAGGTGGCCGCGCTCGTCGAGGAGGTGGATGGCGAGGTCGGCGAGGGGGCTGCCGACGGGGTTGCGGTGCGGGTTGGCGAGGTCGGCCGCGGTGACCTGGTGGTAGGTGGAGTGCACGGTGGTTTCGGTGATGCCGTACATGTTCACGAGGGCGGGCATCTCGGAGCCCAGGCGGTCCGTCCAGGGCGCCAGGTCACCGATCTCCAGCTTCTCACCGGCGAAGACGACTGCTCGCAGGGCGAGTTCGTCGATGCGCGGGTCGCCGTCGGCGGCGAGGGTGGTGAGGGAGCGGAAGGCGGTGGGGGTCTGGCAGAGGATGGTGGCGCGCTGGGTGACCATGAGGTCGAGGAAGTCGTGCGGCGAGCGCAGGACCTCGAACGGGGCGACGACCAGGCGGCCGCCGTGGAGGAGGGCGCCCCACATCTCCCAGACGGAGACGTCGAAGGCGTAGGAGTGGAACAGCGTCCACACATCGTCCGCTCCGAACGCGAACTGCTCGCGCACCGAGGCCAGCAGGCGCCAGACGTTGGCGTGGGTGAGCGTGACACCCTTCGGCGTACCGGTGGAACCGGAGGTGTAGATGACGTAGATCAGGTTGTCCGGGCGGACGTCGACCGAAGGATTGTCCGTGGGCCGGGCCTCGATCGTCGTCGCGTCCTCGATGGAGTCCAGGACGATCGTGCGGCCCTGGTGGATGGTGCTCACGAGGTCGGTGTGCTGCTGCTGGGTGACGACGATCTGTGCGCGGGCGTGGCCCAGGATGTAGCCGAGGCGCTCGACGGGGTTGGAGGGGTCGAGGGGGAGGTAGCCGGCGCCGGACTTCAGCACGCCCAGGATGGTTGGGATGAGGTCGATGCCGCGCTCCAGGCACACCGCGACGAGGGTCTCCGGCGTGGCGCCCTGCTCGATGAGGTGGTGGGCGATCCGGTTGGCCCGCTCGTTGAGCTGGGCGTAGGTGAGGTGGGTGTCCTCGAAGGTCAGCGCGAGGGCGTCGGGCGTCTCGGCGGCCTGGCGCTCGAAGGCGTGGTGGACGCACTCCTCCCCGGGGATCGTGAGAGCCCGGTTCCACTCCTCCAGGAGCTGGACGGTCTCGGTCTCGGGCAGGTAGGTCGCGCGGGCGTCACCGGACGGGTCGGCGGCCATCGCCTCCAGCACCCGCCGGTACATCCCCACCAACCGCTCGCCGTTGGCCCGGTCGATGACGTTGGTCGCCGTGGCGATGCCGAGTCGTCCGGGGTTCGCGAGGACGGTCATGGCGAAGTCGTTGAACGCGTCGTCCACGTTGGCCTGGATGTCCACCGAGCCGGTGTCGACCTGGTGGAAGTCCTGGTAGTCGAACATCACGTCGAGCAGTCGCTCCGAGCCGCCGGTGTTGCGCTGGATGGCGGGGAGCGGGTAGCGGCGGTGGCCCCAGATGGCGGTTTCCTGGTCGAAGACCTGCTCGACCAGCTCGCGCCAGGTGCGGGCACTGCGGTCCGCCGGGAACGGGACGGTGTTGAGGTGCATGCCGAGCACCCGGTCGCCGCCGGTGGCCTCCAGGCGGCCGTGGGCCACCAGACCGGTGTGGAAGGCGGGTTCGGGGGTCAGCATGCCGAGGACCTTGACGTGCGCGGCGAGCAGCACGCTCTTCAGCGACGTCCGGGCCACGGCCGCCAGCCCGCGCAGACCCGACTCCAGATCGTCGTAGACCACTTCGAGCTGGTAGTTCTCCCCGGGCGTGGCGTCGCTCTGCCAGCCGGCCGGCATGGTGAGCGGAGCGTGCAGGCTGGTGATGTCCTGCCAGAAGGCCTGGCTCTTCTCACCGTCCAGGCACTCCAGCTCCGCCGCGATGAAGTCGGCGTACCGGACGGCCGGCGGCTGCGGGAGCGTGAGCGGCACCCCGTCGCGGATGCATCGGTAGGCCTCCAGCAACTCCATCAGCAGCGAGTTGACGCTCCAGCCGTCCGTGATGGCGTGGCACTGGGTGAACGTCAGTCGCCAGGACCGGTCGGACTCCAGGTGCACGTTGAGCCGCATCAGCGGAGCGGTCGCGAGGTCGAAGAGCGCCGCCCGCTCCCGGTGGAGGAGCGCGAGCTCGTCGGCCCGCCGTTCGTCCGCGGTGAGCTCGCGCAGGTCGTGGACGCTGAGCGGGATCTCCACCTCGGCGTGCACCAGCTGCAACGGCTGCGAGTAGCCGGCCAGCTGCACGGACGTCCGCAGGACGTCGTGCCGCGCGGCGACGACGGCCAGTGCCTCCGTCAGCGCCGCCGACGAGAACGGCTGGTCGTCCGGCACGCTGTAGGAGTTGATGTTGTGGTAGCTGGCGTGGTCGTTCTCGGCCAGCATCTCGACGATCATGCCGGTCTGGACCTGCGACAGCGGGTAGGCGTCGACCACGTCGGCGGGCAGCGCGGCCCGGTCCTCGTCCGTGACGAGGGCGAAGGGCGCGACCGGTTCGGTGTCGGTCACCGGTCCGCTGTCGGCGGCGTGCTGGGCCAGCGCGGCGATCGTCCGGTGTTGGAAGATCTGCTGGATGCTCAGGTCGTAGCCGGCCTGACGGAGCGCGCCGGAGAGCTGGACGGCGCGGATGGAGTCGCCGCCGAGGTCGAAGAAGCTGTCCTCGACGCTGACCTGGCCGGCCGGAAGGTTCAGGACCTGGGACCAGATCGCGGCGATCCGCTCCTCGACCGGGTTGCGCGGTGCCACCTGATCGGCGGAGGCGAACACCGACCGCTCGGGCGCAGGCAGGGCTCGGTGGTCGAGCTTGCCGTTGGCGGTGAGCGGGATGGTGTCGATGGTGACGAAGGCGGCGGGGACCATGTAGCGGGGGAGTGTGGCGGTGAGGTGGTCGCGCAGGTCGGCGGCGTCGGGGGTGTGGCCGTCGGCGGCGACGAGGTAGGCGACGAGCTGCTTGCCCTTCTCGGTGTCGTGGGTGGTGACGACGGCGTCGTGGACGTGGGGGTGGGTGGTGAGTGTGGTCTGGA
>NZ_JBHYUU010000324.1:0-5163 GCF_042749955.1 Kitasatospora sp. NPDC059462
GGCCATGGCGAGCCGGGGGTCGACCGGGGCCGGGGGCGCCGGCGGAGGGGTGACCGGGGCCGGCGCCGGAGCGGGGGGCGCCGGCGGGGCGAGCGGCGCCGCCGCGGGGGCCGGGGCGGCGGCCGGCTGGTCGTCGACGGTGACGCCGAAGTCGGTGGCGATGCCGGCCAGGCCGTTGGCGTAGCCCTGGCCGACCGCGCGGACCTTCCAGGCGCCGTTGCGCTGGTAGACCTCGACCACGATCAGCGCGGTCTCCCGGCTGAGCGGCGGCGGGGTGAAGGTGACCAGCACCGCGCCGGTGGCGGCGTCCCGGACGGTGGCGGTCGGCTCGATGCCCGCGAAGGTGGCGCCGGCCTCGTCGGGGCTGGCGGTGACCACGATCTTGGTGATCCCGGCCGGGACGGCCGTGGTGTCGACGATGATCGCGTCCGGAACCCCTGCGGAGGCCGGGCGGTGGGTCACCCCCGGCCCGTTCGGGGCGTTGTAGAAGACGAAGTCGTCGTCCGAGCGGACCTTTCCGGCGTCGGTCAGCAGCAGGCCCGAAACGTCCAGCGCCTTGGGCGCGGTGACCTCGACGGTCACCCGCGCGGCGGTCAGCGGGGCGTTGCCGCCTTGGGTCAGGACCGTGGACACGAACTCCTCCTGGGATGGGGTGGTACGGCGCCGGCCCCGGCGGTGGGGCGGCTGTGCCGGCTGGCGACCACAGTAACGAACGAGCCCGGCCGGATGAGCCCGAACGGGGCGCTGACCTGTCGGGTTGCCGGGCCCGGCCGGAGCGGCTCAGCCGGTCGGGGCGGCGGCGTGCGGCGCCGGTGCGGGCACCGGTACCGGAGCCGGCACCGGAGCCGGCGCGGCGAAGGCGCCCAGGGCGGCGACGGCGCGCGGCCGGCCGATGCCGAAGGCGCTGGCGCTCCAGGACTCGGGGCTGCGCCGTGCGGTGGCGTGCCGCTCGGCGGTCCGCCGGTCGGTGCTCCGGGGCGGGGCGGCGGTGGCCGGGCGGGTGGCGTGCCCGGCGGGCCGGGTGCCGCGCACGGTGAAGGTGTAGCGGCCGGCGCGGACGTCGGTGCCGGGCGGGGTGGTGAAGCGGTAGACCACCGCGCCGTGGTCCTGATGGCTGGTGACCACGGCCCCGGCGAGGTCGGTCCAGGCGGCGCCGGTACCGGGGGCCGCCGTGCCGGGGGCGAGGCGGATCTCGGCCTGCAGCGCGGTGAGCGGCTCGGTGACGGTCAGGGCGAGGACGTGCCGGGTGCCCTCGCGGCCCAGCGACTGGACCGCGGCCGTACCGGCGAGCGCCTGGTCGTCGCCCTCCTCCGGGGCGCCGGCCGGGCGGCCCGCCCCGGTGCCGTCGGTGCCGTCGCTGCCGAGGGTGGCGCCGTCGGCCGTGCCGAGGATCCCGCCGGTCCACTCGCGCGAGGAGGGGGAGGGGACGAACGGCCTGGGCGCGCTCGGCGACGGGGAGGGCGCGGGCTTGGAGGGGGACGGCGAGGGCGACGGGGACGCTCCGGACGGCGCCGGGTCCTCGCCGGGCCGGCGGGCGGTCTGCGCGCCGGTGCCGTCGGTCGCGAACGGCTCGTCGGCGGACTGCGAACCGTCCGTCAGCTCGTCGGCCAGGCTCCCCTGACCGCCGCCGGGGCCGGTCCCGTCCTCCTGGGGCCCGGCGGTGACGCCGTGTCGGGGCGCCCGGCCGTCGGCGAGCGGGGCGGTGGAGGGGCCGCCGCCGGGGTGGGGCGCGGGCGGGGTGGAGGCGCGCGGACCGGGCACGGTGCCGGGGGCGCGGGTGCCCGGCGCCGGGGTACCGGACGCTCCGGGGGCGGGCGTGGCCGGGGCGGCCGGGCGGCGGCCGGCCGACGGGCCGGGGCCGGCGGAGTCCTGGCCGGCGAGGGTCCCGGTGCCGGAGGCGGTGCTGCCGCCGGGGCCCGAGGCGGCGTCGGGGGAGGTGCCGGAGCTGGGCGGCGGGGCGCTGGAACCGACCCGGGCGACCCCGGCCCGGCGGCCGACGCCCTGCTGCTCGTTCAGCAGGAAGGTGGTGGCGATGCTGATGCCCACCACGGTGGACATCGCCATCGCGGCGCCGGAGAACCGCAGGGTGGGCAGCCGCAGGCGGCCGCCGAACGGGCCGGGGCGGCCGTGCCGGCCGTGGCGCGTGCGGTCCCGGTCGTGCGCGTACGGTGCGTCCGGCCCGGTGTCGTCGGACAGCTTCACCTGCCCCCTCCCTCCCCTGAAGTCGCCGTTGCGGTCGTCGCATTCTCCCACGTACCGACGGCGGTGCCGCTGGCGCCGGCCCGGGCGGACGGCCCGCCGGACCCCGGCGCGGCCGGCGCGTTCGGGCCGGGCCCGTCGGATCCCCGCCGGGCCGGTCGGAGCCGGTTCCGTCCGCTCCGGTGCGGTACCGGCTGGTCCGGTCCGCTCGGGAGCGTGGTTCGGGGGTCGTCCGGGCGCGGTCCGCCCAGGTCGTCGCGGGGGCGCGCGTGCGGAGTCCGGCCGGATGCGCGCGCGGGCGTGCGCCGGCAGGGGGACGAGCGTAGCAGCGGGGCCCCGGGCGGTGGCCAGTGGCCGGACGGAATTGATCCAATCCGTGGACAACCCTTTGACCAGCGGAAGTTGACGGTCCGTCTGACAAGGCCGGTAAGGGACCACCGGTCGGTGCGGGGATTATTGCAACCCCTTTGCAACCCTTGCCCGCCCCTCGCGCGGTGGAGCACGCTGGTGGACATCCCACGCCGTCCCGGAGAGACCGTCATGCCGCCCGACCCGCTGCCAGCACCCTCCAGTGCCCCCCTCGCCGCTACCCCCACGGGCGGCGATGAGGCAGGCTCCACCGCCGCTCCGGCGGCGGTGGAGGAGGTGCTGACGCTGCGGATCTCGCTGGGCGAGGAGGTGGTCGGAGAGGTCCGTACGCGGTTCCGGTTCGACACCGAGCGCCCGTACGAGGTGCTGCTGACGTTCCACCTGGGGCGGCCGGACGAGGCCGACTGGGTGTTCTCGCGCGAACTGCTGCGCGACGGCCTGCGCTCGTTGAGCGGCCAGGGCGACGTCAAGCTGTGGCCGGCGTACTGCCCGTGCCACGGCTCGACGTTGCACCTGGCGCTCGACTCGCCGCACGGCAGCGCACTGCTGGAGGCCTCCAGGCCGACGGTCCAGGCCTGGCTGGACCGGACGTACGCGCTGGTCTCGGAGGAGGCCGAGCGGTCCTGCGGGCCGACCGACGCCCAGTTGTCCGAACTGCTCGCCGGCGGCCGCTGAACCGGGGCCGCCGCTGACCGGGGCCGCCGCCGGGCCGGGGCGGCCGGGCCCTACGCGTTACGCGGGCGGCACGGGGAGGGGAACGGAACGGGGACGGGCCGGCGCGGAGGCGTCGGCCGCAGGGCGCGGCCCCGGTAACGGCGGAGTGCCGGGCAGCCGGACCGTCCCGTCGGCCAGACCGGTGCGGAGCCTGCGCACGGCGGGCGCCGAGGAGGACGGCAGCAGGTCGTACGGATCCTCCGGGCCGGCCACGCTGACCAGCACCGATTCGGCGAAACGATACGGCCGGTGGGCCAGCAGGCCGCCCAGGTAGCGGCGGAGCCGGGACAGTTCGGCCCGCACCGTCACCGTGCGGCCCGGGTCCCCGAACAGTGCGCCGGCCAGCTGGGCCGCGCTCAGGCCGTCGCGGTCGGTGGCCAGCAGGAGCAGGAGCTCGGCGTGGCGCGGGCTGAGCGCGTGCGACCAGCTGCCGGCCGCGCCGCGCACCGACAGTTCGGGGCTGCCCGGGCGGCGCAGGTCGAGCCGGAGCCTGGCCCCCTCGGCCTGTTCGGCGAGCAGGCCGGCGGTGTTCGCCTCCGGACCGTCGGCGCCGCCCGGCGCGGCCGGGGCGCCGTCCTGCGGCCGGACCGGCCGGACCAGCCAGCCGTCGGCGAGCGGCTCGATCACGCACTCGCCCAGGCTGGGCAGCCAGTGCACGGCGGCCGAGTCCCAGCCCTCGGTGGGCAGCCGCAGCCGGGGCGGTGGCGGCAGTCCCGCCGCGGCGGCCGTCCAGCCCGCCGCGTCCACGACCAGGGCGGGGCCGTTCACCCGGGCCAGCATCGGGGCGGCCAGGGTGCGCAGGTGGTGCAGGGACTCCAGGCGGCGGGCGCGCAGTTCGGTCTCGGCGAGCTTGGCGGCGGTGGCGGTCAGCTGGAGCAGGTAGGGGCGCACCGAGTGGGCCGGGCCGCTGAGGTTGATCGCGCCGATCAGCCGTCCGGTGCCGGGGTCGCACACGGGGGCGGCGACGCAGGTCCAGGACTGGTGGCTGCGCAGGTAGTGCTCGGCGGAGTGGACGTGCATCGGGCGCCGGGCGCGCAGGGCGGCGGCTATGCCGTTGGTGCCGACGCGCTCCTCCACCCAGCGGGCGCCGGTGAGGAAGCCGATCCGTTCGGCGCTGCGGCGCAGTCCGCGCTCGCCCTCCTGCCAGAGGATGTGGCCGTCGGCGTCGGTGATCGCGAGGATCAGCGGGGGCTGGTCGGCCTGTTCGACCAGGGTGTCGCGGAGGATCGGCAGCACCGGGTCGAGGCCGCTGCTCCGGCGGAGGTGCTCGATCTCGGCGGGGCCGAGGTGGACGGCGTCGGCGCCGGAGTCCGGGTCGAGGCCGAGGCGGCGCAGGCGTTCCCAGGAGTCGCCGATCTCGGGGCGGGGCTGGAGGAAGGGCGGGTCCTCGGGGGCGGCGGTGTCCCGGTTGGCGCTGCGGGCGGCCGCCTCGGCGAGGGCCCGCTCGTGGATCCTGGCCAGTTCGGCCGCGCTCTGCGGGGTTCGACGTTCGGGCCGTCGGGTCTGCCGTCCGGGCTGCCGCACTCGTGTCGCTCCTCGCCGCCGTTCGAGGGCGCGCCGGGGCCGACGCGCTGACGAAAGAGTACGGGCGCCACCGGTTCCTGGGGATGGTGTCTGCCAACTCGGAATACCAGACGGTACGAGAGTGGTCATGCCACGGAATTCCGGTGCTTCCGCCCTAGCGGACCGGGGGTTGCCGCTGGGCGGACTCGACACTGTGGTGGAGGTCGGTGGTGGCATCGAGGCTGGTCGCGGCGGTGAGGGCGAGGCAGCCGGCCAGGGCCGCGGCGGCGATCCGGCGGGCGGCGGCGGACCCCGCGGGGCGCGGGTGGAGCAGGGCGGCGACCCGGCGGGGGACCGGTCCGCCGTGGGCCGCCGGGG
>NZ_JBHYUU010000325.1:0-5085 GCF_042749955.1 Kitasatospora sp. NPDC059462
GACATCTTCGGCGCACTCACCGAGGCCTACGCCAACCAGACCTCCCCCTACGACAGCCCGGACTACCTCGTCGGCGAGATGATCAACCTCGTCGGAAACGGTCCGATCCGCAACATGTACAACCCCTCGCTCGTCAGCAACAACCCCAACTGCTACTCCGCCTCCATCCCGAGCACCGAGGTCCACGCGGCCGCCGGCCCGCTCAACCACTGGTTCTACCTGCTCGCCGAGGGCTCCAACCCCGGCGGCGGCAAGCCCACCAGCCCCACCTGCAACAACTCCTCCGTCACCGGCGTCGGCATCAAGGACGCCGGCCGGATCTTCTACGGCGGCATGCTGCTCAAGACCAGCGGTATGACCTACAAGCGCTACCGCACCACCACCCTGACCGCCGCCAAGAACCTCGACCCGACCTGCAACCTGTTCACCCGCACCAAGGCCGCCTGGGACGCCGTCAGCGTCCCCGCCCAGACCAGCGACCCGACCTGCTCCAACAACGGCGGCGACGACTTCTCGCTCGCGCTGAACCCGGGCTCCGGCTCGGTCAAGCCCGGCGCCTCGACCACGGCGACCGTCAACACCGCCGTCATCTCGGGCAGCGCGCAGACCGTCGCCCTGACCGCCTCGGGCCTGCCGTCCGGTGTCACCGCGACCTTCAGCCCGTCGTCCGTCCAGTCGGGCGGCTCCGCCACGCTGACCCTGTCGGCCTCCTCGTCCGCCGCGACCGGTAGCTACCAGGTCACCGTCACCGGCACCGCCGGGGCCACCGTCCACACCGCCCAGTTCAGCCTGACGGTCGGCAACGGCACGCCCAACCCGGGTGGCACCTGGGCCGCCGGCACCACCTACAAGGCGGGCGACGTCGTGACCTACAACGGGGTCAGCTACCGCTGCCTCCAGGGCCACACCGCCTACGCCGGCTGGGAGCCGCCGAACGTCCCGGCGCTCTGGCAGGCCATCTGACCGGCAGGCCCTGACCTCCGGTGAAACCACCGCGCCGCGGTCCGTCGAGGGGACGGACCGCGGCGCGCCCGGCGTTCCCGGCCGGGGTCGATCAGTTGTACCACCACTCCTGGTTGGCCTGGCCCCAGCCGCAGTCCCACAGCTGGACCACGTTGCCGCGGCCCCAGTCGTAGATGTCCAGGCACTGGCCGGTGGGACCGGGGAAGCCCTGCGGAACGCCGGCGAACGCGCGGTTGATGAAGCGCAGGCGACCGGCACTCGCCGGTACGGTCCAGGCCTGCGAGGCGCTGTTGTCGCACGGCAGCTGGACGACCTGCTGTCCCCGGCCCCGGTAGCCGTCGACGCACTTGCCGCTGGCGTTGCTCTGGATCTGGTAGCCGCCGCTGACGGTGTTGTACGAGACGTTCCAGGACTGGTTGGCGCCGCCGTGACAGCCCCACATCTGGACCCACGGCCCGTTGCCCCAGTCCCAGACGTCCAGACACCTGCCGTCGGCCTCGGGGGCGTTGCTGGTGATCGTGAAGGTCCGTGGCGGATAGTCACTCGCCACCGCGGCCGGCCCGGCCGCCGCCGCGCTCGCCGCGAGGGTGCTGCCGGGCGTCACGGGCGCCGTGGGCTCCCCGGCCGCGGACTGCCCGACCGCGACCGCAGGGCCTGCGCACAGCGTCAGCGCCGCCGTCGCGGCGGCGAGGATCTGACCAACTCTTCTGGGACCGTTCATGGTTGCTGCCCTTCCGTTTAACTGGTTCAGACCAGTGACGCTAGGGCCGCGACGGCACCCCGGCACAGTCGAGTACCGGCCGTTTCGATCACCGCCGGGCACCGGCCCCGCGGACCGGGTGCACGGCCGGGCGTAGGCTGTCGAGGTGGAACCCTCGACGCCCGCCCCGCCCCTGCCCGAGCTGCCGCTGCAGGAGCTGGAGTGCTTCGCCGTCCTCGTCCACCAGCTGCACTTCGGGCGGACCGCGCAGCGTCTCGGCGTCTCGCAGGGGCGGGTGTCCCAGCTGATCAAGCGGCTGGAGGGCCGGGTCGGCGCCCCGGTGTTCCGGCGGACCAGCCGCCGCGTGGAGCTGACCGAGCTCGGGGGCGTCCTGGCCGAACAGGTGGTGCCGGCCTTCGAGCGGCTCAGGGCGGGCTACGACGCCGCCCGCGCCCGGGCGGCCACCGCCGAGCCGCTGCGGCTGGGATTCCAGTGCGCGGTGTACGAGCCGGTCGCCCGGGTGATCGCGGGCCTGCCGGAGGGGGCCACGCAGCTGGTCGAACTGCCGTGGGCCGACCCGTTCTCGCGGCTCGCCCGGGGTGAGGTGGACCTCGCCATCGTGCTCGGTCCGTGCCGGGAACCGGGGCTGGAGGTGCTGATGAGCTTCTCCCGGCAGCCGGTGCACGTGGCGGTCGACGCCGCCCGGTACCCGGCCGCGGTGGAGGCGGTGGGCGCCGAGGAGCTGGCCGCGCTGGCGCTGATCGAGCCGCGCGGCCCGGCTCCCGCGTACTGGCGGCAGGTGCACGCACCCCGGCGCACCCCGGACGGACGGGCGCTGTCCTACCCGGCGGGGGCGGTCACCCTCCAGGAGGGCCTGTCGATGGTGGCCGGCACCGGCCGGGGGCTGCTGCTGTGCGAGCGCAGCACGACGTACGTCCGGCGCCCGGACCTCCGCTTCCTGCCGGTGCCCGGGCTGGAGCCGACCGACCTGGTGGTGGTCCAGCGCGAGGGACGGCCGCACCGGCTGACGGCCGGGTTCGTCACCCGGCTGGCCGGGAAGGTCGGCTAGATCCTCTCCTTGCGGATCACCCCGGGCGGCGCCGACAGCAGGGTGAGCAGCAGCCCGGCGGCGGCCAGTCCGGCCGCGGTGAGCAGGACGGCGCGGTGGCCGGCCCGGTCGACCACCAGGCCGCCGGCGAGGGAGCCGAGCGCGATGCTCGCGTTGAACACGCCCGCCCAGACGGCCGCCGAGGCCTCGGCGACGGCCGGGGCGGCGGTGCGCACCCAGGCCTGGGTGGCGACCGACACCCCGCCGTACGAGACGCCCCAGAGGACCAGGACGAGGAGCACCGTGACGACGCCGCCCACGGCCTGCGGGAGCAGCACGGCGGCCAGCGCGACCCCGCCGAGGGCGGCGGCGACGGCCGCCTTCGGGTGACGCCCGGACAGCGGGCCGAGGGTGAAGTTCCCGGCGACCCCCGCCACGCCGTAGACCAGCAGGCAGCCGGCGATCACGCCGCTGCTCGGACCGGCGCCCGCTTCGAGGACCGGGCGGACGTAGGTGAAGCCGGCGAAGTGGCCGAGCACGACGAAGGCGGTGGCGGCGGTCCCGGCGGCCACGCCGCGGTGGCGCAGGGCCCCGAGCGGACCGTCCGCCCGCCGGTCCCCGTGCACCGGCGGGGCGGGCAGCGGAGGCAGGACGGCGGCGAGCACGGCGGCGCAGACGGTGCCGAGGGCGGCGAGCGTCCAGAACGCGAAGCGCCAGTCGGACAGGGCGGCCAGGTAGGTCCCCAGGGGGACGCCGAGCACGGAGGCGATGGAGACGCCCGAGAAGATCAGTGTCATGGCGAGGGCGGTGCGCGGGCCTTCGGCCAGGCGCGGGCCGAGTCCGGCGACCAGGCCCCAGACGACGCCCATCGCCGCGCCGAGCAGGATCCGGCCGGCGGCGAGGACGGTGAAGTCCGGCGCGAGGGCGGACAGCGCGTTCGCCAGGGCGAGCAGCAGCATGGCGGTCACCAGGACGGCCCTGCGCTCGCGCCGGCCGACCAGCCTCGGGGTGAAGGGGGCGAGGGCGGCGGCGATCAGGCCGGTGATGGTCAGGGACAGTCCGGTGACCCCGTCGCTGACCCCGAGGCCGTGCGACATCCCGGTGAGCAGGCCGACCGGCATCATCTCGGAGGACACCACCGTGAAGGTGGCGAGCGCGACGGCGAGGACCGGCGACCAGCGCTGCGGGGCGGCGGGTGGGACGGGCGGAGCGGACGGGGGTGGGAGGGCGTCCGCGTGCGTCGTACGGGCGTTTGTCATGCGATCAGCCCATCAGCCGCCGCCGGGGGCGAACAAGATCGTTGACCTCATCGATCGATGAGCCCGGCTCATCGATCGCGGGCCCCGCCGGGTCTGCGGGCGCACCCCGGGGGCCCCGCCCCGTCTGCCCCGGCGCCGGACGCCGGGTAGCGTGACCTGCGGCACCGCACGGTGCCGCCCCGGTGGGCGGTCGACGGAGAGACGGAGAATCGGATGACCCTGGAGGAAGGCCGTCGCGTCCGGCTGGCCGAGGACCTCGCGATCGGTGACGCGCTCGCCGGGGAGCCGGGGGCGGTCGTCGGGTTCCTCTCGCTGGGAGCGGGGATCGAGGGCACAGTCGAGCGGGTGAACGGGGAACTCCCGGAGAGCCAGGAGGTCCGCGAGTACCGGCGGCTCAAGGCGCTCCTCGACGACTACGGGCACACCATGCCGGAGGCGAGCCGCGAGCGGCTGGAGGCGGAGATCGCCGAACTGGAGCCGGAGTGGGACGCCCACCGGGGGCGGGGCCGGCGGGTGACGGTCCGGGTCCGGTGGGACAACGGATTCGTCCTCGACGAGGTGCACCAGGACGTCCTCGGCACGCTGTGACGGACGGTTCACCCCGGCCGGACCCCCGTCACCCCGCCCCGCCCGCCGCACGTGCCGGGGCTCAGGGCCGCTGGTCCGCGGTGGCCGCGGAGGCGGCCGCGTCCGCGACGCTGCTCCGGTAGAGGCCCAGCCGGGGCCCCAGGACCTTGGCGCCGGGGCCGAGCGGGAAGTTGCGGGTCTCCGCCGTGGGCATGTGCTCGCCGTCGGCCAGCACGTCGAGGTGGTCGATCCCGGCGGCGGTGCCGGCGCTCGCGCCGCCCGGGTTGAGGTCGATCACCGCGTAGGCCGTCCGGCCGGCGCCGACCGGGTAGGCGGGGGCGCCGCCCAGTCCGCCGGGCACCAGCGGCCTGAGGTCCTTGCCGTGGTCGGCGGCGTGCGAGTCGCCGAGGCCGACCAGCGGGTAGTAGCTCAGGCCGCAGGCGTGCGGGCCCTGGTTGCGCACCTCGATCACCCGCTGGGTCGGCGCCTCGGGGCGCGCGGTCACCCGGACCGTCAGGTCCTTGCCCTCGCACGGGTGGGTGTAGGCG
>NZ_JBHYUU010000326.1:0-5067 GCF_042749955.1 Kitasatospora sp. NPDC059462
CTCCCCGCGGGGAGTGCCGGCCACCGGCGTGCGCGGACCGGGTTCAGTTGAAGACCTCCGTGGTCCAGGCGTTCTCGTCGGTGCCGAGCGAGGTGACCCGGTCGAGCAGACCGTTGAAACCGCCGATCGAGGCGAACGGCGCCTCCCCGTCCTCCATCGCCGAGACGCAGAGCTTGAGGCCGTTGGAGCTCCGGCAGGTCTTCGGCGGCTGCAGCGCCCCGGGGATGGCGGGGGCGGTCGTGGCCGGCGCGACGTCGGGACGAGCGCTCACCGTGATCGGCTTGCCGTTCAGCGTGAAGCCGACGGACGCCGTCCACGGATAGGCCCGGGTGGCTTCGACGCCGTGGTCCAGGCTCGATCCCGACTGGACCAGGCCGGGCGGCACATCCGTGATCGTGAAGGGCAGGGCCACCGCCTGGGGCGCGGCGTGGACCCCGGCCGCGACCTGCGCCATCATGTTCGCGACGTTGTCCGGAGCGCCCACGTACGAGGCGTGCAGCTCGGCCCAGCGGCCGTCGGCGAGCTCGAAGCGCAGCGTCCGGTCCTGGCCCCCGGCGCTCGGGTCGCCCGGCGCGATGCCGACCCAGTACGCCGGCCGGCCGTTCACCGGCGCGGTGTCCACCCGGTACCGCAGGCCGACCCCGGCGCCGAGGTCGAGCGGGGGTTCCACCCCGGCCCCGTACACGGTCAGGAAGAGCAGCTGGCGGTTGAAGTCGGTGGCGGCGTCCGTCTGCTTCGGGCCGATGGCCTTGGCCTGCGCCGCCTCCGGCTGCCCGGTGAAGCCCTTGTTGTAGACGAAGGCGTCGAAGCCGGCGGGCAGCCAACCGAAGGTGGCCTGCACCACGAGCGGGTCGTGACCGGTGTCCGGGCCGACCCGGGGGCCGACGGGGACGGTGGCCGTGGAGCCGGAGCCCGCCGCCTGGACGGCGGAGCCGGAGCCGGAGCCGGCCTCCGGCCAGGCGGTGCTCAGGGTGGCGGCGCCGACCGCCACCGCCGTCACCGCGCCGAGCACGGCCAGGCGCCGGCGCCGCAGCCGGGAGCGGCCGGACCGGATGGACCAGGAGGTGTCGGGCACGGCCGTCGGCGCCGGGGAGTCGGCCAGCGCGGTGAGCTCGGCGGCCAGCCGCTGCTCCGTCGCGGAGAGCGAGGACGAACCGTCGTACAGGTCGTTCACGAGGGGATCCTTTCGGAAGGACCGGCCGCGGTCGCGGCGGTCTCGCGGTCGAGGAGCCGGCGCAGTGCGTCCAGGCCCCGGGAGCACTGGCTCTTGACGTTGCCGGTGGAGCACCCCATGGCGGCGGCGGTCTGCTCGACGGTGAGGTCGCAGTAGTAGCGCAGCACCACCGTCGCCCGCTGACGGGGCGGCAGGGCGGCCAGCGCGGCGCGGAGGTCGACCGAGGCGTCCAGGTCCGCGACGGCCGCCGCCCGTTCCGGGAGCGCCTCCTCGCGGCGCCGGGCCGACCACCGGCCCCACGGCGAGCGCTGCTCGGCGAGGAACGTGTTGACGAGGACCGTCCGCACGTAGCCGTCGATGTTGTCCGCCTTGGAGACGCGGCCCCAGCGCACGTAGAGCTTGGTCACCGTCTCCTGGGCGAGGTCGTCCGCGCGGTGCCAGTCACCGCACAGCAGGTAGGCCACCTTGCGGAGCCAGGGGCTCCGGGCCGCGGCGTACTCCGTGAACTCGGCGTCGCGGGTCTGCTTCGCCATCGATGGGATCTCCCTTCCGGCGATGCCTCGGTTCGCAGCGCCCACCTCCCTGATGCGGGCCGCCGGGAGGAGGTTGCATGCCGCCGCCGGAAGACCGCGGCCGTAGGCTTTCGGGCATGCCCAACGGCCGGTACTCGCTCCACGACACCCATGACCACGTCCTGCTCGGCGAGGAGCGGTTCAGCTGCGCGCCCGGCCCGGCCGGCTGGCGGTACGTCTCCAAGACGTACGCGCCGGACGGCCGCGTCCTCGGAACGGTGGACCTCACCCTGGACTCGCGCGCCCGGCCGCTGCGGATGGAACTGCGCGCGGGCGGCTGGCAGGTGCGCGGCGGCGCCGTCGACGGGGTCGCCTGGGTGCGGGCCGACGCCTCCGACCCGTCCGGCGAGCAGGCGGCCGAGGGCCACGACCGGGCGCACGGCTTCACCGGACGCTCGCCCGGCTTCCTGATCGCCACCGCGCGGATGCTGCGGCTGCGGGAGGGGGCGAGCGCGCGGGTGCGGCTGGTCGCGTTCACCGAGCCGGTGCTGGCGCCGCGCACCCTCGACCAGGGGTGGCTGCTGGAGGGCGTCGAGACGCACGGGACGGACTCGGGGCCGCTCGTCGTCGAGCGGTACCAGGTGGCGGACCTGGAGACGGGCGAGCAGCAGGTGGTGCACCTGGCGGGGGACGTGGTGCTGGCGGCCGGGGGGATCGAGCTGGAGGAGCTGGAGTCGCCGCCGAACGCCTGGCCGGCCGCGTTCGGGGACGGGACCGGCGAGGAGCTCGGTTAGGCGGGCCCGGGTGGCGTCAGGCGGGCGGGGCGAAGCCGGTGCCGGAGGCCGGAGGCGTCGGCGCGGCGGGCGGGGCCGGGGGAGCGGACGGGGTGGCCGGCTGCTGGGCCTGGGCCTGGGCCTGGGCCTGAGCCTGGGCGTGCGTCTGCGCGTGCTGCTGGGCCTGCTGGAAGGCGTACCCCTGCGCCCGGCTCCACTCGCGCCGCTGGCGCTCGGTCAGCACCGCCCCCAGGTACGCCGCCGGGTGCACCCCGTACGGCACCGGGTGGCCGGTGCGGGCCGCCAGGTCGTCCGCGAGCCGGGCGGACATCCGGTGGGCGACGGTCTGGTCCAGCTCGCCGATCCGCCCGAGGAACTGCCGGACGGCCAGCCAGAGCGGCTCCGGCACGGCGGAGAGGTCCAGCGCCACCAGTTCGCCGCCGATCGCCTGCAGCAACTGCGGGTTCACCGGCGGCAGCGCGATCGCCGCCCCGCTCCCGCCGGGCACCCGCTCGCGGACCACCAGCGTCCCCGCGAAGACGTCGCCCAGCCGCTTGCCGTCCGAGGACACCACCGAGCAGACCACCGCCGGCACCCCGAACAGCACGATGATCTCCAGGAAGCCGACCAGCCCGCGCACCAGCGTGTGCCGGAACCGCACCGGCCCGCCGTCGCTGCGCACCACGCGCAGCCCCAGCGCGGCCTTCCCCAGCGAACGGCCGCGGGTCAGCGTCTCGATCATGACCGGGAGCGCGACCAGGAAGAAGACGGTCAGCCCGATCGTCACGGCGGCGACCGCCGCGCCGTCCAGGTCGACCAGGACCAGGCTCAGCAGCAGGGTCGTGGCGACCAGTCCCGCGAGCTGCACGGTGAGGTCCAGTGCGATCGCCAGCCCCCGGCTCGGAAGCTTCGCCGCGCGCAGGCCGAGGACGACCGCCTCGCCCGTCACCAGGTCGCTCAAGACACCCGTCCGTTCCCGTCGGTGGTACGCGGTCCGTGGGCGGGGAATCCGGCGGATCGGCCCCCACGATCCCGAGATCTGCTGCCGTCAACATACGGGGCCGCCGAGCCCGCCGGGAAGTGAGGTCCCGGCGGTCGCCGCACCCCCCGGCCCTGGCATGCTGGGCCCACCTGTCCGCACCGCCCGACCTCGCGCCCCGCGCCGATCATGGAGCCGCCGCATGGACCTGGACGTCTTCGTCGCCACCCACCAGGGGGAGTGGGCCCGGCTGGACGAGCTCGCCAGGAAGCGGCGCCCGACCGGGGAGGAGGCCGACGAACTCGTCGCCCTCTACCAGCGCGTCACCGGGCACCTGGCCAAGGTCCAGGCCGCCGCGCCCGACCCGACCCTCGAAGGCCGGCTCACCAGCCTGGTCTCGCGGTCCCGCGACGCGGTCACCGGCACCCGGACCAGCGGCTGGCGCGACGTCGCGCGCTACTACACGGTGAGCTTCCCGGCCGCCCTCTACCGCTCGCGGCGATGGTGGATCCCGGTCGCGGTGCTCTCGCTGCTCGCCACCGCGCTGGTCGCCTGGTGGGTGGCCGGCCACCCCGAGGTCCGCAACAGCCTGGCCGCGCCGGCCGAGCTCCGTGAGATGACCAGGCCCGGCGGCGCCTACGAGACCTACTACTCCGACCGCCCGGCGAGTTCCTTCGCGGCCCAGGTCTGGACGAACAACGCCTGGATCGCCGTGCAGTGCCTGCTCTACGGCGTGGTGCTCGGCCTCCCGGTGCTGTGGGTGCTGGCGAGCAACGTCCTCAACCTCGGCCTCGGCGTCGGGCTGATGGCGTCCGCCGGCCGGCTGGACACCTTCCTCGGACTGCTCATCCCGCACGGCCTGCTGGAACTGACCGCCGTCTTCGTCGCCGGTGGCCTGGGACTGCGCCTCGGCTGGACGATCGTCGACCCCGGCCCGCGCACCCGCGCCACCGCGCTCGCCGAACAGGGCCGCTCGATCATCGGCATGGGAATCGGCCTGGCGACGGTACTGGCGGTGTCCGGCGTCCTGGAGGCGTTCGTGACCCCCTCCGGCCTGCCGACCTGGGCCCGGATCGCCATCGGCGCGCTCGCCGAGGTCGCTTTCCTGCTCTATGCGCTGGTGTTGGGCCGCAAGGCCGCCGCAGCCGGGGAAACCGGAGACCTGGATGCGGCCGACCGGGCGGACCTGCAGCCGGTCGCGGCCTGAGTCGATGTGATCCACAGGCTCCTGACCTGCTACTCTTCTTGAGCTCCAGCCAAACCATTGACGTGGTAGGGGTGGGCGAGTAGGTTTGAACGGTTGGGACCGACTGGACACCAGTCAGACTCGGGCGTTAATGTCTACGACACCGCCGAGTCGAGGTGAGTGTGCTTCATCGAATGCACGCCCTCTCCGACAAGGTAAATCCAGGGACTGAGCACACCGGAAGCTTTGATAGGCTTCGGGGCGAAGTCGAAGGAAATCCCCCCAGCGGGAATCGGACGAATGAAACTCCGGAAAACGGAGCGGAAAACATCTGGTAAGCTGGAAACGCGAAAGAACGAAGCGCCCGGAGGGCCGGTGTGAAAGCCGCCTGATGGAAGCGTCCGTTCCTTGAGAACTCAACAGCGTGCCAAAAGTCAACGCCA
>NZ_JBHYUU010000327.1:0-4867 GCF_042749955.1 Kitasatospora sp. NPDC059462
CCGCGGAGACCACCACCGTGTGCGACACCCCGGGGGTGTTGTCCACGAAATTGGTGATCAGCCAGTTCAGGTTCTGTGCGGCCTGGCTCATCTGATTCAACTCAACGCTCCTGATGATCTGCGGCGTTGCCGTCGGTTCGGGCCCCGAAACTATCGAACCCGGGCTGCTGGGCACCATGGTGGAAACCGGCCTGGTCCCCCTGGCCGCGGGCGCCCTGCCCCTGGTCGGCCTGCGGCCGGCCGCCCTGGCCCTGGCCCGCCGCCTGCTCGGCGCCGGCCCGGCGGCCTTGCTGGATGCCGCGGCGCAGGTTGGTGAGACGGCCGCGGACCTCCTCGGGGGCCCGGGACACCTGGGGGCCGGTCAGCGGGGACGCCTCGGCGGTCCCGGAGACCAGGTTGGCCTGCGGGGTGCGCCGGGGGAGACCCGACATGGTGACACCGCTGGTCGACGGCTCGCGGACCTGCTCGGCACGGCGCCAGCGCTCGTCGTTGGCCGACGGGCGCCACGGGGCGTCACCGGGCTGCGGCTGCTGGGCCTGCGGGGCCTGCTGCTGAGCCTGCTGCGGGGCCTGCTGCTGGGGCTGGGCCTGCGGGGCGGGCGCCTGCTCCGAGTGGCCCGGGGCCGTGGTGCCCGGGCGGCGCGGCTGGTACGGCCGCGGCCGGCTCTGCTGCTGGGCCGGGCGGCCCTCCTCGCGCGGCCGGCCCTGACCGGCCGGCGCACCGCCGTCGGACGGCCCGGTGGGCAGCGCCATCGGCTCCTGCCGGACGGGCTGCTGCTGGACCGGCTGCTGCGGGGCCTGCGGCGGCTGCGGCCGGCCGGCCTGCTCCGGACGGGCCGGGTTCGGCATGGTCGGCAGCACCGGCTCCACCAGGCCGAGGCCCAGCGGGTCGCGCGGGTCGATGTCGCTGGCCTCGAACCGGGGGCGGGCGAACTGCTGGGTGCTCTCCATCGGGCCGGACTCGGCCGCGGGCAGCGGCGGGGCCGGCTGGACCTGCGGCAGCGGCTGGGTCTGCTGCTGCCGGTCGTCCGGCGCGGGCCGCTGCGGGCGGCCGCCCTGGCCCTGCGGCCCCTGGGGACCGCGCGGACCCTGCGGACCCTGCGCGCCCTGCGGCGGACGGCCCTGGCCGGGCCGCTGACGCTGCGGCAGCCCGTCCTGCGGACGCTCACCTGGGCGGGCGCCCTGCGGCGCGCCCGGACGGCCCGACGGGTCGGCCCAGCCGTGCTGCGGCTGCTCGCCGCCGCGGGCGGCGGGGACACCGTCGCCCTGCGGCCGCTGCCGGCCGGGCAGACCGCCGGCCGGGCCGTCCTGCTGCGGGGCACCCTGCTGCGGAGCGCCGCCCTGCGGGCCGCGGCGGGGCAGGCCGCCGGGGCCGCCCTGCTGCGGGCCCTGCCGGCCGGGGGTGCGCTGCGGCAGACCGCCCTGCTGCTTCGGGGCCTGCTGGTTCGGGCCGGGCTGGTTGGGCCCGGACTGGTTGGGGGCCTGCTGGCCGGGGGTGCGCTGCGGCAGACCGCCCTGCGGGGGCGGGGTCTCGCGCAGCGACTGGCCGACCTGACGGGTCGGCAGACCGCCGCCCGCGCCGGGACCGCCCTGGCCGCCCTGGTTGTTCGGACCGCCCTGACCGCCCGGACCGCCGGACGGGCCGGGACCGCCCTGGCCGAGCTGCGGCCGGCCCTGCTGCGGGGCGCCGCCCGCCGGACCCTGGCCGAGCGCCGCCGGACCGCCGGACCGCCCGCCCGGACCGGCCGGGACCTGGCGCTGCTGGCGCGGCGTCGGGGTGACCCCGCGCTGCTGCTTGGGCTGGCCGCCGCCCTGGCCGCCGGGACGGCCGGGGCCGCGGCGGTCGGCGGAGTTGGTGACGTCCACCGGGAGCATGACCAGCGCGGTGGTGCCGCCGGAGTCGCTGGGACGCAGCTGGATGCGGATGCCGTGACGCAGGGACAGCCGGCCGACCACGAACAGGCCCATGCGGCGGGAGACGGAGACGTCCACCGTCGGCGGGTTGGCGAGGCGCTCGTTGATCTCGGCGAGGTCGTCCGGGCTCAGGCCGATGCCGGTGTCGTGGATCTCGACGAGCACCCGGCCGTCCGGCAGCGCGTGGCCGGTGACCCGGACGCGGGTCTGCGGGCTGGAGAACGAGGTGGCGTTCTCCAGCAGCTCGGCGAGCAGGTGGACGAGGTCGTTGACGACGCGGCCGGCGACCTCGGCCGACGGCACGGCGGCGAGTTCGATGCGCTCGTACTGCTCCACCTCGGAGGCGGCGGCGCGCAGCACGTCGACCAGCGGGACGGGGCGGGTCCAGCGGCGGCCCGGGTCCTCACCGGCGAGGACGAGGAGGTTCTCGCCGTTGCGGCGCATGCGGGTCGCGAGGTGGTCGAGCTTGAAGAGGTTGGCCAGCTGGTCCGGGTCCGCCTCGCGGCTCTCCAGCTCGGAGATGAGCGACAGCTGGCGCTGGATGAGGCCCTGGCTGCGGCGCGAGAGGTTGGTGAACATCGCGTTGATGTTGCCGCGCAGGAGGGCCTGCTCGGCGGCGAGGCGGACGGCCTCGCTGTGCACCATGTCGAAGGCGTGCGCCACGTGGCCGATCTCGTCGGCGGAGTCGACGCCGACCGGCTCGACGGTGACGTCCACGTCGTGCGGGTCGGTCTCGGAGAGGGTCTTGACCAGCTCGGGCAGCCGCCGCTCGGCGACGTCCTCGGCCGCGGACTGCAGACGGGTCAGCGAGCGCACCATCGAGCGGGCGATCAGACCGGCGCCGCCGAGGGCGACGAGGAGCACCAGCGCGACGGCGGCACCGATGATCAGCGCCTCGGTGTCGGCCTGGGACTGGAGCTCCTGGGCCTTGCCGTCGAGGTCCTCGATGAGCTTGGACTCGATCCGGCGCTCGGCGGAGATCTTGGCGGTGGACTGCTCGTACCAGGCCTTGTAGCTGACGGCCTCGCTCTGGTGGATACCGCTCTGCTGGAGGATCGAGCGCGCGTAGCGGTCGGCGGCCGCGACGACCGAGTTGTAGCTCAGCTGGCCGCGCAGGTTGTCCAGGTCGTGCGAGGTGTAGATGTTGTTGAAGCCGGTGAGCGCGTTGTCGTAGGACGCCTTCAGCCGGATGCCGAAGGACTCGTCGCTCAGGCTGAGGTCCGGGCCGCCGGGGTTGGCGAGCGCGGCGCTGATCAGCGCGCGCTGCTGCGAGGTGGTGTTCTTGGCCAGCGAGAACTGCTGCAGGGCGCGGGTCGCGCGGACCAGCTCGCGGTTGTTGGACGCGAGCGCGATGTCCTGGGTGATCGCCAGCAGGTCGCGGATGATCACGTCGTACGCGGTGATCGTGCTCTGGATGTTCTGGTTGTTCTGGTAGGGGTTGCTGCGCGCGTCGGAGACGGCGTTCAGGTCCTTGCGGATCTGGACGAGCAGCGCCTTGCCGCCGGAGAGCTCCAGGTTCTCGAACTTGTCCGAGGACGCGGTGAAGGTGCGGCTGAGGTCGTCGGTGACCTTGCGGGCCGCGACGATGTCGTCGTCCAGCGGCGCGTTGGGCTTGGCGGTGATGGGACCGGCGCTGATGTCGCGCTCGTTCTGCAGCGCGTTGGCGAGGTCGGTCGCCTTCTTGGCGAGGTCCGAGAGGTTGGCCATCTGGGCCAGTTGCTGCGAGGTCTCCAGCGAGGTCTGGATGCGCAGGCCACCGAGGACGAGCGCGACCAGGACGGGGAGCGCGAGCAGGGCGATCAGCTTGCTGCGGATCCGCCAGTTGCGCATGGCGAGACGGCTCATGCCCTTGGCGCGCCGGCGGGTCAGGGAGCTGCGGAGCTTGCCGCGCTTCGACTGCCGCTCCGGACCGTCCTCCTCGGGCCGGCCGATCACGTCGGGTGCCGGTTCGGGCGGGCTGCCGGGGGCCGCCGCCGGTTGGGGGGCTGCCACGGGCTCACGCGACTCCGGGTCACCCGCGGCGCCGCTACCCCTTTTGAAACGTCCCTGCACTGGCGTCGCAACCTCTGGACCGGGCGTCCCGCCGCGTCGCCACGGCCTGGACGGTGTCGAGTTTCCATCCGCACCCCGGCCGGTCCGGGAGAGCGGGTCACCGGGGTGGACAGCTCCCTACCCACGGTCCGTGGCATTCCAGCACAGCCGGGGAATCCCAACAAGGGCGGACGGGACACATCGGACGGCACTACGCACCGCGCGCGGGTTCTCACCGACTGTGCGGTAAACGGACCGGAATACCGCCTTTTTCGGACACTCGTCGGATGCATGCCAAGCCGACCCGAGATCAACATGATGGGCGGAGCTTCGGGTATGCCCGATATTTCCGATATGCCGGTAAAGGGCGATGAAGCGATATGTCGGATATCTGAGATATGTTCCGTGATTTGTGACGAAAATCACAGATGAATGTGTAGCTTTGGTCACGGTGACTGTGGAAAGAGATCCGTAACCTGGCTGTATCCGGAGCACGGCCCCGTACAGCCTGCCCAGAATCTCCCCGAATCACTCCAGGCCGGGTGCCGACCGCGGTCGGTGGTCCGGCCGCGACCTTGAGGTGCTGACGAGATGTCCCAGCCGAACACGGCCTCCACGTCCCCGCTGACCAGCCGCTCCACGGCGAACCCGCGCCGGACCACGCTGGCCTCGGTCGAGGACTTCGGCCAGATCCCCGGCGCCCGCGGGCCCGAGAACGTCGCGACCTACGCGGCCGAGCTGCCGTCCTCGACCGCCAACCCGCGTCGCACCCAGCTGATGACCGCCCCGGCGGTGAACGTCCCGCAGGTCTGAGGCGTTCCGCTCGCGTCCGGACGGGCGGGCGGAGCCGACCGGGGGCGGCCGCGCCCCGTGTTAGCGCCAGGCGCCGCCGCGGCGGCCGGCGGGGGCCCCGCCCCGGAACT
>NZ_JBHYUU010000328.1:0-4804 GCF_042749955.1 Kitasatospora sp. NPDC059462
CGGCGGGCCCGGTCCGACGGCCCGTCGGCCGGCCGGACCGGCTCCACCGCCCGGGCCCGCCGCACCGCGTGGCGCGCCACCGCGGCCAGCGCCGGCACCGAGGTGCCGTACTGCAGCACCTCGTACAACGGCGGGCCGCCCGCCACCGGCCGCTCCAGCGCCGGCAGCAGCCGGGCCCCGAACCGCCCGGCGTGGGTGAAGCCGTCCCAGCCGACGTGGCTCGCGGCCCCGACCGCCGCCGAGAGCGCGAACCACCCGAGGTCCGCGCCGGACGGCCGGCCCCGCCCGGCCCGGCGGGCCGTCAGCGCCTCGGCGGCGCCCGCCCACCGACCGGGGAGCAGCGCGACCAGCGGCCCGCGCACCAGTCCGTGCCAGCCCGCCACCAGACCGGCGGCGAGCGCCACGTCCAGCGTCGGCACCGCCCACCAGCGGTGGGTGGCGCCGCCGTACCGGTACACGCCGGGCAGCAGCGATTCGGCGAAGAACGGCACGTCGGGCGCCAGCGATCCGGCGACCAGCGCCGACGCGACCAGCGGACCGCGCCCGCCCGCGGCGCGCAGCAGGGGCAGCACGGCGGCCGGGTGGCTCAGGGTGAACGGCATGCCCTCATCCTGCCGCCGTGCGGCCGTGCCCGTCACCCGCGGGCGCCGCCGCGTCCGGGCCTGGCGGGCTCACGCCGCGTCGGCGGTCCGCGTCAGCCCCACCCCGGCCCGGCGACCGGCCTCCAGGTAGCGCAGTTCGCCGCAGCGGCGGGCGTCCAGCGCAGCGGCCAGCCGCCGGTGGCGGCCCGGGGGCAGCAGTCCGGCGGCCTCGTCCAGGCTGACGAACCGCCAGCCGCGCAGTTCCTCCTGCTGGAGCAGCAGCCCCTGCCGGGCGGTGGCGTCCAGGAGTCCGCCGTCGTAGACCAGGCGCAGCCCGCCGCGGCGCGGGCCGGTGCGCGGCTCCCAGTCGACGGCGAGCAGGCGCAGCGCGGCCGGGTCGAGGCGCAGGCCGAGTTCCTCGGCGGTCTCGCGCAGGGCGGCGTCGGTGGGTGCCTCGCCGCGTTCGACGACGCCGCCGGGGAACTCCCAGTCCGGTTTGTAGACGGGGTCGACGAGCAGCACCCGGTCCTGTTCGTCGAAGAGCAGGACGGCGGCGGCCACGGTGTCCCCGGTCGGGTCGGGGGTCTGCACGATCGGGCAGCGGGCGGAGCCGTCGCCCACCAGTTGGGCGAGCCGGGCGGCGGTCTCGCGCGGGGTGAGGCCGGAGGTGTCGACGAGCCGGGCGTCGCGGCGCAGCCAGCGGCGGGCGGCGCGGTAGCGCGGCAGGTGGTCCAGGCACCACTGGCGGATCCGCTCGCTGCGTTCCGGGTCGTCCGGGATCTCCTCGCGCCGGGCGATGCGCTCGCGCAGGATCGTTTCTTCAGCGTCGAGGACGAGATGGTGCACGGCGATGCCGTTCGAGGCGAGCGACCCGAAGATCTCGTCCCGGTAGTCCTCCCGCAGCAGCGTCATCGGGACCACCAGCGGTCCCGGCACCTCACCGAGCAGTGCGGCCGCCGTCTCGGGGACGAGCCGGCGCCAGGCCGGCAGGTCCTGGAAGTCCGACACCGCCGCCATCCGGTCGGCCGGCAGCATCGCGCGCAGTCCGAAGCCCACCAGCTCGGGATCGAAGAGCATGCTGCCCGGCAGCAGTTCCACCAGCTCGCGGCAGGCGCTGGTCTTGCCCGCCCCGAATGTGCCATTGACCCAGACGATCACTCACGCCCCCATGTTCTCGACCTCCCCCGGCGCCGTTCGCACCGGGCGGCGCCCCCGTCAGTCGTGCCGGCGCCACCCGAGGTGGTACCCCGGCCGCGCCGGTCCCCATACCTCCACGTGCGTGCCGCTCATGGCGGTTCCCCGTTCCGTTTGACAGGGGCATGTGCCCAGGTCAGAGGGCCTGCGACGGTTCCCGTACGACCCCCGGGGCGCCGGAGTGCGCCTCCCCGCCACCGTAGTCCGGCCGTGGTGCGCGCGCCCCCGCCGCACCTCTCACGCCCTGTGGGGCGCGGGTCTCCCCCGTCGTTCGGCGGCCGCGTCGGACCGCCCCGCCGGCGCCGGGCCGCCGTGGCCCGGGCGCCGGCGGGGCCGTGCGGCCACGCCTCAGGGCCGGCCCATGTGGGTCGGGTAGTAGCCGCTGCTGATCCGCGAGACCCGGATCGAGGTCCCGGGCCGCGCGGCCTCCACGTACTGGTTGTCGCCCAGGTAGATCGCCACGTGGTGGATGCCGCGCGCGGTGCCGTCGTCCGACCAGAACAGCAGGTCGCCGCGGCGCAGCTGTCCGGCCGTCACCGGCGTGGTGGCCGCGTACTGGTCGTTGGCGACCCTCGGCAGGGAGATGCCGCCGCGCCGGAAGGACTGCTGGACGAGGCCCGAGCAGTCGTAGCCGTCCGGCCCGTTGCCGGCCGTCCGGAACGGCTTGCCGCGCTGGGCGAGCGCGAACTGCACCGCCGTCTCGACGTCACGGTCCGCCGCCGGGGCGGACGCCGAGTCCGCCGACGAGGAGCCCGAGCCGCTGCCCGAGCCACCGGTGCGCGCCAGGTAAATGTCGTAGTGCGAGGTCCAGCGCCACTGGCCCTGGCTGTTGCGGAACCAGTACCGGGAGCCGTCCCACCCCTGGGTGATCCCCCCGGCGGAGCCGGCCGCCCGCGTGCCCGACGTCCCCGAGCCGGAGCCCGAGCCGCCGGTGCGCGCCAGGTAGACGTCGTAGTGCGAGGTCCAGCGCCAGTGGCCCTGGCTGTCCTTGAACCAGTACCGCGAGCCGTCCCATCCGGCGTGGGCCGGCGCCGGCTCGGCCGCCGCGGTCCCGGCCGAGGTGCCGAGGCCGATCACGCCGGCGCCGGCCGCGATCACGGCCACCAGGCCTATCCCCCGGCGGATCCGCGCCGCACGGGAAGGGCGGCCGCCCGCCGCCGGACGGGGGGTGGGGTCTGCGGTGTGCTGCTCGGTCGCGTCGTCGGCGGCACCCGGTGCGCCGGTGTTGACGGTCGTCATGCTGCTGTCTTCCTTCGCTGATCGCGCCGGTCGCCTCGATCGCGCCGAACGCTGGGAGCTGAACGCTGGACGCGGTGCGCGGGGCCTCACCGGCCCCGGCCGCGCCGCTTGTCACGTTAGGCACGCGTTCGCTCACGGCGCGCAGTGGAGTGCGCCAAAGGAAGGCTCACGGAAGGTGAGCGACCGTCATCCGACCCGGCGCCGGATGACCGCCCGTCACCCGTGTGCCGACTCCGCCGGCAGCTGCTTCTTCAGCACCTTTCCCAGGGCGTTCCTGGGCAGTTCGGGCACCAGCACCACCCGTCGGGGCCGCTTGTGCACCGAGAGGCGCTCCGCCACAAAGGCCGTCAGCTGTTCGCCCGTCACGGAACCCTCCGGAACGACGTACGCCACGATCGCCTGGCCGAGGTCGTCGTCCGGCACGCCGACCACGGCGGCGTCGGCCACCGCCGGGTGGTCGCGCAGCGCCGCCTCCACCTCGCCGGCGCCGATCCGGTAGCCGCCACTCTTGATCAGGTCGACGGAGGCGCGCCCGACGATCCGGTGGAAGCCGTCCGCGCCGATCACCGCGACGTCCCCGGTGCGGAACCAGCCGTCGGCGGTCCAGGCCTCGGCGTCGGCGTCCGGCCGGTCGAGGTAGCCCCGGAACAGGGTGGGCCCGGCGACCTGGAGCTCGCCGACGCTCTCGCCGTCGTGCGGCACCGGCCCGCCGTCCTCGCCGACCAGCCGGGTGCGCACCCCGGCCACCGGCAGGCCGACGCTGCCGGGGCGGCGCTCGCCGTCGGCCCGGGTGGAGACGGTGATCAGCGACTCCGTCATGCCGTAGCGCTCGATCGGGGCGTGGCCGGTCAGCGCGGCGATCCGTTCGAACACCGGGACGGGCAGCGGGGCGCTGCCGGAGACCAGCAGCCGGGCGGAGGCGAGCCGGGCGGCCGCCTGGGGGTCCCCCGCCACCCGGGACCAGACGGTCGGCACACCGAAGTAGA
Source organism: Kitasatospora sp. NPDC059462 (assembly GCF_042749955.1). Taxonomy (NCBI): domain Bacteria; kingdom Bacillati; phylum Actinomycetota; class Actinomycetes; order Kitasatosporales; family Streptomycetaceae; genus Kitasatospora; species Kitasatospora sp. NPDC059462. Next base: position 4,001 of record NZ_JBHYUU010000328.1, read on the forward strand.
GGGTGCCGCCCGCCGCCGCGTACCCGGCGGGGGTGGGCCGTCCGGTGTGCACCAGCCGGCTGCCGGTGCGCAGCGCGCCGAGCACGCCGAGCACCAGGCCGTGCACGTGGAACAGCGGCAGGCCGTGCACCAGGGTGTCCTCGGCGGTCCACTGCCAGGCGTCGGCGAGCGCGTCGAGGTCGGCGGCGACGGCGGAGCGCCCGATCACCGCCCCCTTGGGCGCGCCGGTGGTGCCGGAGGTGTAGAGCACGAAGGCGGTGGCCGCGGGGTCGGGCTCGGCGTACGTGGTGGCGGAGCGCTCGCGCAGGTCGACCGGGAGGCCGGCGATCCCGGCGTCCTGCGGCGGGGTGTCGGCGGCGGCGTGGGCGAGCAGGGCGGCGCCGGAGTCGCGCAGGATGTGGGCGCGCTCCTTGGGCCCGGAGTCGGGCGGCAGCGGCACCACCGGCACCCCGGCGAGCAGGCCGCCGACGACGGCGGCCACGGTCTCGGCGGTGGGCCGGGCCAGCACCGCGAGGGCCGGGGCGCCGGCCACCCGGTCGGCGACGGCGGTGGCCGCACCGAGCAGCTGCTCGCGGGAGAGCCCGGGGCCGTCGGAGATCCGCAGTGCGTCGCCCGAGTCGTCCGGGCCGCCCTGAAGCGCCGTCAAGAGTGTCATCCGTCTGCCCTCGCCCCTGTCCACGATGTCCACGATGGTCGGCGGCGCGCGACGGTCCGCGACCGCGCGCCGCCGACCGACTCTACGGGCCGCGGGCCACCGGGCGGGGTCCGGGCGAAGGACGGCGGGGGCGGGGCCCCCGGGGCACC
>NZ_JBHYUU010000329.1:0-4773 GCF_042749955.1 Kitasatospora sp. NPDC059462
GCCCCGGCGGGGCGCACCCCCGCCCCGCGGGCCCCGGGGGGGGCCCGTACCCCCCCCCACCCGCCCGCCCCCGGGCGTATGTTGGGGGCCATGCCTGCCAAGTCCCGTACCTACCGGCCCGCCACGGTGCACGCCGCGCTGGTGGCGCAGATCGAGGCCCTGCGCGCGGCCGTCCACCGGCTGACCGCCGCCGAACTGGAACGGCCGACCCGGCTGGGGCAGTGGCGGGTGCGGGAGCTGGTGGCCCATCTGGGCCTGCTGCTGGAGCGGCTGCCCGGGCACCTGGACGCCCCGGTGCCGCCGGCGCCGCCGATCACCCTGTCCCGGTTCACCGAGCTGACCGGGACGGTCGCCGAGGCGGTCGACACCGATGTGACCGGGTACGCCGCACAGGAGTTCACCGGCCCGCCCGGGCAGGTGGCCGCCCGCTTCGAGCGCTCGGTGGCCGCCGCCCTGGCCGCCCTGGACGCCGTGGCGGACGCCGCCCCGGCGCGGCCGGTGGCGATGCGCTTCGGCCCGATGCCGCTCACCGAGTTCCTGGTGACCCGGCTGGTCGAGACGGTGGTGCACGCCGACGACCTGGCCGACGCGCTCGGCCCGGAGCCGTTCCCGCACGACCGGCAGGCGGTGGCCGCCGTCACCAGGATGCTCGCCGACGCCTTCGCGGAGCGGGTGCCCGGCGGCGCGGTCGAGCTGCGGGTGCCGCCGTACGCGGTGGTGCAGGCCGTCGAGGGGCCCCGGCACACCCGGGGCACCCCGCCGAACGTGGTCGAGACCGACCCGCTGACCTGGATCCGGCTGGCCACCGGGCGGGCCGGCTGGGAGGCGGCGGTCGAGGCCGTGACGGTGTCCGCGAGCGGCGAGCGCAGCGACCTGCGGGCGTACCTGCCGCTGCTCGGCTGACCGGGGAGGCGTCGCGGGTGTGTTCCGGTCACCGGCCCGGCGCGGGACGGCTCAGGGGACCGCGGGGCCGCTGAGGTAGCCGCCGTCGGTGCCGTACGGCCAGGCGTTGGGCGCGCAGCCCTTGAGCCCGTAGATCTGCTGCATCATCGCGGGCGCGGGCTTGCCGGGGCCGGGGCAGGTCTCGTGGCCGTGGCCGATCCGGTGGCCGACCTCGTGGTTGATCACCAGGGCCCGGTACTCGTCGATCGGGCCGTCGAACTGGGGTGAGCCGGTGGTCCAGCGCTTGACGTTGACCAGCACCTGGCTGCCGACGTTGCAGTTCACCTCGCCGTGGGTGTCGAGCCCGGCGGCGCCGCAGATCCGGTCCACGGTGGCGGGGGAGGCGATCTTCACGGTGAAGTCGTAGGCGCCGTCGGCGACCCGCTGGAAGCCGTTCTTCCGGTCGTTGGTCCAGCCGCGCCGGTCGGCCAGGATGCCCTGGATCTGCTGGGCGGAGGCCGCCGGGTCGATGCCGATGCCGTCCTCGACCTCGACCCGGTAGCGCCGGATCCGGCCCTTGCCGACCGGGTCGGCGGAGCCCGGGGCGACGGTGAAGGTGCCGGCCCCCTTGGCGGGGGCGCCCTCCGCGCCGCCCGGCGACGGGGTGGCGGAGGGGGTCGCGGACGTCGGGGCGGCGGAGGCCGGGGTCGGGGCCGGGGCGGGAGCCGCCGGCGGCGGGGGCGGCGGGGTCGCGGACGGCGTCGCGGTGGCAGGCGGCGGCGTGGTGGCGCCCCCGGGCGGGGCGACCCGGGCTTGGGCGGTCCGGTCGCCGCCGGGCAGCGCGTCGGGGCGGTTCAGCACGAAGACGGTGCCGCCGAGGATCGCCACCGAGGTGACCAGGGCGGCGAGCATGCCGGGCCCGATCCGGCGGCGCGGCGGACGCCGGCGGCGGGAGGCCGCCGCCCGGGGGCGCGTCGCGGCCGTCGCCCGGCGTGCGGGGCCGGCGGCGGTGCGGGATCTGCGGGCGGGGCTGGGTGCGGGCACGCTGGGGCTCTCTGTCGACCGGTGGGGCCGCGAACCCTCGAACTGACGTGCGCTCCCCCTCGCGGGCCCACCCTGACATGGCGGAGTGGTGAATGTCCACGTACCCGGTATGCACGGAACGCACAGAAACCGCCCCCGATGCCCGTGTTCGGGCCCCGGGGGCGGTGTCAGCGGGTGGTCCGGGGGTCAGCCCAGAGTGGCGGCGGCGGTCGGCGAGCTGTCGCGCAGGAACTGCGTGCAGCGCTCCGCCTCCTCCTTCTCCTCGATCGCGGCGGCGGCCCGGCCGAGCGCGTGCAGCGCCCGCAGGAAGCCGCGGTTCGGCTCGTGCTCCCACGGCACCGGGCCGTGGCCCTTCCAGCCGCTGCGCCGCAGCGCGTCCAGACCGCGGTGGTAGCCGGTGCGCGCGTAGGCGTAGGACTCCACGACGCGGCCGGCCGCGAAGGCGTCGTCGGCGAGCTGGGCCCAGGCCAGCGAGGAGGTCGGGAACTTCGCCGCGACCTCGGCCGGGGAGGCGCCGCCGGCCAGCAGCTCCAGCGGAGCGGGCTCGGCGGGCAGGTGCGTCGGGGGCGGACCCCCGAGGAGGTTCTCGTGAATGGTCATGCCCCCCAGTGAACCACCGGGGGGCACGGACCCAGGACCTCGCGCGGGGCGCGGGCCTTACTTCAGGCGGTTGCCGGCCGAGCGCAGCTGCTGCGCGGCCTCGGCCACGCGGGTGGCCATGCCGGCCTCGGCCAGCTTGCCCCAGGTGCGGGGGTCGTAGGTGTTCTTCTTGCCGACCTCGCCGTCGACCTTCAGCACGCCGTCGTAGTTGGCGAACATGTGGCCGGCGACCGGGCGGGTGAACGCGTACTGGGTGTCGGTGTCCAGGTTCATCTTCACGACGCCGTTCTCCAGCGCGGTGGCGATCTCCTCGGTGGTGGAGCCGGAGCCGCCGTGGAAGACGAAGTCGAACGGGTCGGTCTTGCCGTACTGCTTGCCGATCGCGTCCTGCAGCTCGCGCAGCAGCTCCGGCTTCAGCACGACGTTGCCGGGCTTGTACACGCCGTGCACGTTGCCGAAGGAGGCGGCCAGCAGGTAGCGGCCCTTCTCGCCCAGGCCCAGCGCCTCGGCGGTGCGGACGGCGTCGTTGACGGTGGTGTACAGCTCGTCGTTGATCTCGTGCGTGACACCGTCCTCCTCGCCGCCGGTCGGGGTGATCTCGACCTCAAGGATGATCTTGGCGGCGGCGGCCTGGGCGAGCAGCTCCTGGGCGATCGCCAGGTTGTCGCTCAGGGTCTCGGCGGAGCCGTCCCACATGTGCGACTGGAAGAGCGGGTTCCGGCCCTTGGCCACGCGCTCGGCGGAGACCGCCAGCAGCGGGCGGACGTAGCCGTCCAGCTTGTCCTTGGGGCAGTGGTCGGTGTGCAGCGCGACGGTGACGTCGTACTTGGCGGCGACGATGTGCGCGAACTCGGCGAGCGCGACGGCGCCGGTCACCATGTCCTTGTTGTGCTGGCCGCCCAGGAACTCCGCGCCGCCGGTCGAGATCTGGATGATGCCGTCACTCTCGGCCTCGGCGAAGCCGCGGAGCGCGGCGTGCAGGGTCTGCGACGAGGTCACGTTGATCGCCGGGTAGGCGAACTTGCCCGCCTTGGCCCGGTCCAGCATCTCGTTGTAGACCTCGGGAGTTGCGATGGGCATGCGAATCCGCTCCTGTCGGGTTGCGGCGTACGGACGGTGCTGTCCGACGCTGTGTACGCCTTGTGACGACTCCGGGGTACCGGGGCCGGTGCGCGGCTCTGCGGTGCGGCGGACCGGTACCAAGGTTCGAGGCAGCGGCCGCGGTGCGGCGATGAGGGTGTTCGCCACTGCGGGCCGGACGCCGGTGCCATCTTCCCAGAATGCCCACCGGCTCCACCATGCGGCCCGCCTGTCGGGACGGCGGGCGCACGGCGCTCCGCGGAGGTGGGAGCGGGGTGCGACGAAGGGGTGCGACGAAGGGGTGCGACGAAAGGATGAGCGCCCGCTCGGCCCCGGGGGCGAAGCCCTCGTGAAGACGGGCCCGCTATCCTGCGCCGTGTGGACTACAACCAGCTGGCCGTCAATCTGCTCGACGCCAAATCACTGATCTCGTCCCTCGGTGCCATCGGGCTGATCGCGATCATCTTCGCGGAGACCGGCCTCCTGGTCGGGTTCTTCTTCCCGGGTGACTCGCTGCTCATCATCGCGGGCGTGGCCTCCTCCAGCGCCGCCTCGTCGGTGCTCGGCGACAACGCGCGGCTGCCGATCGCGGCCCTGCTGATCGGGGCCCCGATCGCGGCGATCGCCGGCGCCCAGCTCGGGCACCAGATCGGTGTGAAGGTCGGACCGAGGATGTTCGACAAGCCGGAGTCGAAGATCTTCAAGCGCGAGTACGTGCTGAAGGCCGAGGAGTACTTCAACCGCTTCGGCCCCGGCAAGGCCGTCGTGCTCGCCCGCTTCATGCCGATCGTCCGGACCTTCCTGAACCCGGTCGCGGGCACCCTGGAGATGCCGGCCAAGACCTTCTTCCTCTGGAACGTGGTCGGCGGCGTGCTGTGGACCGAGTCGATGCTGCTGATCGGCTACTTCTTCGGCGACGCGCTCGCCCCGGTGATCGACAAGTACCTGATCCCGGCGGTGCTGCTGATCGTGCTGCTCTCGATCTCGCCGATGATCTTCGAGGTGCTGCGCGAGCGCAAGAAGAAGAAGGCCGGCGGCGCCCAGGCCGCCGAGGGCGGCGAGGCCGTCCAGGCCGGCGGTGGCCGGCACCGGCGCGACTGAGCCCGCTCCCGCGAACGGCCGGGGCCCGGTGTGTTTCACGTGAAACACACCGGGCCCCGGCCGTTC
>NZ_JBHYUU010000330.1:0-4615 GCF_042749955.1 Kitasatospora sp. NPDC059462
GTGGCCAGCTCCGGCTCGGCGAGCCGGCGCTCGGCCGCCGCCAGCTCCGCGCGGTGCCGGTCCAGCCGCTGTTCCAGCCGCTCGCGCTCCGGGCGGGGCAGCAGTACGGCGGCGGCGTCCTGGGCGTCCGCGAACCCGGCCGCCACCGCGGCGCCGGCCAGTTCGTCGTCGGCCAGCTTCAGCTGGTGCGCCGCCTCGTCGGCGGTCCGCACCGCGCCCGCCAGCGCCGCCACGGCCGAGGCGAGCCGGTTCAGGGCGGCCGCCCGCGCCGCCACCGACGGCGCGTCACCCCGGGCCGCCGCCACCCGGGCGCCCAGCTTCTCCTGGTCGGCGTGCAGGGTCCGGGCCTGGACGGCCAGCTCGGCGCTCCGCTCCCGGGCCCCGGCCAGCGCCGTCCGGTGGACCGCCTGCTCCGCGGTGAGCCGCTCGATCGCCCGGCCCGCCGGGCCGAGCCCCTCCGCGGCCCGGAGCGCCTCCCGGTGCTCGCGCTCCAGCCCGGCGAGCGCCCCGGCAAGGGCCTCGGCGGGCTCCTCGCCGGCCGCTCCGGCCGCCGCCGCCCGGCGCACCCGCAGGCCGGAGAGATCCTGCTCCGCCGTGTCGGCGGCCTGCTCGGCGGCGCTCTGGGCCCGCCGGGCGCGCTCCTCGTCCTCCGCCCGGACCGGCTCCCCGGCCGGGCGCGCGGGGGCCGGGTGCTCCGCCGAGCCGCAGACCCGGCACGGCTCCCCGGCGCTCAGCTGCGCGGCCAGCTCGGCGGCCATCCCGGCCAGCCGGCGCTCCCGGAGGTCCAGGCCGTACTGCCGGGCGTCGAGGGCCTCCGCGCGCAGCGTGAGGGCGCGCGGACGGGCGTGGTCGATCTCCACGTCCAGCCCGTCCCGCTCGCGGGCGGCGGCCAGCCGGGCGGCCAGCTCCGCGCGCCGGGCGTCCAGCCGCTCCACCCGCCCCGCGGCGTCCCGGGCGGCGGACTCCTCCGCCTGGAGGGCGGCCAGCCGGGGCTCGAAATCGGCCAGCCAGTCGCCCGCCTCCTCGGCGAGGTCCTCGGCGCGGCGCAGGTCGGCGGCCACCGCCGCCCGCGCACCGTCCAGCTCGGCGCACAGCCGCTCGTCGTCCCGGACCCCCTCCAGCCGGACGATCTCCGCGCGCAGCCGCTGCTCGGCCTCCACCAGCTCCCCGGCCTGCGCGTTGGCCAGGGCCCGGCCGCCGACCGCCGGATCCCCGCCCGCCGGGCCGTCGGCGAGCCCGCCCAGCACCGTGCGGTGCCGGCGCTCCTCCTCCCCGGCCCGCCGGTGCACCTGTGCCGCGCGCTCGCGCAGGTGCAGCACCGACTCGACGCCGACCGCCGCCTGCGCCGCCGCCAGCCGCTGCCGGTCCGCCGCCCGGGCGGGCCCGTCCTCGGCCAGCCGGTCCGCCTCCCGCACCGCCTGCCGGTACCGCTCCTGCCGGTCGGCCAGCTGCTCGGCGGCCTCCCGGCCCCGCTGCGCCGCCCGGTGCGCCTCCTCCGCGCCCGCCAGCGCGGCCCCGGCCACCGTCAGCTGCTCGGCCGCGCCGCCGCGCAGCACGGCCGCCCAGCCCAGCACGCCCGCGGTGAGGTCGCTGTCCGCCGGGGCGGACTCGTCCTCGCCGGGCACCAGGCCCGCGGCCGGCTCCGCGCCCGGGCCGGCCGCCTGCTCCGCCCGGCTCGCGAGGTCCCGCAGCCGGCGGCGCCCCGCCTGGACGGCGGCCTCGTGGGTCCGGCGCTGCTCGGCGAGCCAGGCCTCGACGGACTGGAACCGCTCGGTGTCGAACAGCCGGCGCAGCAGCTTGCCGCGCTCCTCCGAGTCCGCCCGCAGGAACCGCGCGAAGTCGCCCTGCGGCAGCAGCACCACCTGGCAGAACTGGTCCCGGCTCATGCCGATCAGCCGGTGGATCTCCTCCCCGGCCTCCTGGTGCGACTTGCTGAGCGCCCGCCAGCCCGGCGTGCCGTCGCCGGTGCCCGTGCCGTCCGCCGACCACTCGCGCAGCAGCGTCTGGGCGCGCTCGGTCGTCATGCCCCGGCCGACCTTCTTCGGCCGCGGCTGCTCCGGGACGCGGGTGACCTCCAGCCGCCGCCCGCCCAGCGTCAGCTCCAGCCGGACGCTGGTCAGCCGGTCCGGCTCGGCGTGGTCGCTGCGCAGCCGGTTGGCCTTCCGGGTGCCGGGCACCTCGCCGTAGAGGGCGTAGCAGACCGCGTCCAGCACGCTGCTCTTGCCCGCGCCGGTGGCGCCGCGCAGCAGGAACAGCCCGCCGGCGGCCAGCGCGTCGAAGTCGACCGTCTCGGTGCCCGCGAACGGGCCGAACGCGGTCACGGTCAGCCGGTGGAGTCTCATCGGGGCAGCTCCGCCTTCCGGTCGGTGGTCTCCCGGACGCGCTCGAAGCCCTCGCGCAGCCAGTCCAGCTCCCGCGCGTCGGGCTCGGCGCCGGGGCGGACGTGCCGCAGGAAGCCCTCGGCGATCTCCAGGTCCGTCCGCCCGCCGACCCGGGCGGCGTAGGACGCGGAGGCGGCGGCGGTCGTCTCCTCGGGTTCGAAGAGCAGCTGGAGGGTGTGCGGGAAGCGGCGGCGCAGCCGCTCCATCGGCTCGGCCGGGCGGCTCGGGTCGGTGAGGGTGGCCTGCACCCAGGACTGCTCGTCGGCGGTGTACCGCTCGTCGGTGAGCAGTTCGTCGAGGCGGCCGCGCAGCCGGGCCAGCGGGCGCGGCACCGGGCAGTACACCCGCTCGGCGGTGACCTCGCCGTCCGCCGCGAGGTCGACCAGCCACATGCTCTTGCGGTGCTCGTGCTCGGAGAAGGAGTAGGCGAGCGGGGAGCCGCTGTAGCGCAGGTGCGGGGCGAGCGTCTGGCAGCCGTGCAGGTGGCCGAGGGCGGCGTAGTGCACGCCGTCGAAGACCGAGGCGGGGACGGCCGCGACCCCGCCCACCGCGATGTCGCGCTCGCTGTCGCTGGGCTCGCCGCCGGTGACGAAGGCGTGCGCCAGCACCACCGCGCGGGTGCCGGCCGGCCGGGCCGCGAGGTCGGCCCGGACCTGTTCCATCGCCGCGCCGAGCACCGCCGCGTGGCCGCCGCGCGCCAGCCCGAACCGCTCGCGCACCAGCGTCGGCTCCAGGTACGGCAGGCCGTAGACGGCGACCGGGCCGTGCGCGTCGGCCAGCAGCACCGGCTCGGCGCACTCGCCCGGGTCGGTCCGCAGGTGGACGCCGGCCCGGCCGATGAGCCCTGCGCCCACGCCGAGGCGGCGGGCGGAGTCGTGGTTGCCGCTGATGAACACCGTCGGCACGCCGAGGTCGGCCAGTCGGTGCAGCACGTCGTCGAACAGCGCCACCGCCTCCAGCCCGGGCAGCGCGCGGTCGTACACGTCGCCGGCGACCAGCACGGCGTCCACGCCCTCGTCCCGGACCACCGCCACGAGGTGGTCCAGGAAGGCGCGCTGGGCGTCGTGCAGGCTCTCCCGGTGGAACGAGCGCCCCAGGTGCCAGTCGGAGGTATGCAGCAGTCGCATGGTCCCCGACCATAACGGGAGCCACCGACAATCCGGCCCGGAACGGAGATCCCGCCCGATCCCCGAGGTCGCTGTGGGTCGGAACTTGCGGTCGAAGGTGTGCGGGTTCGGTGGCCCGACCCTGAACGAGGGTTCCGCCCGGTCCCCGTCGGCGGTCCGGCGGTCGCTGCGTGTTGGGGCTCGTGGTGGTGGTGACGGGTGGGTCGGGGGTGTGCGCGGATTTGGCGGCCTGGTCGAGGGCGGGGTTTCGCCCGGCCCCTGTCGGCGGTCCGGCGGTTGCTGCGGGTCGGGGCTCGTGGTGGTGGTGACGGGTGGGTCGGAGGTGTGCGGGTTCGGCGGCCCGACCCTGAACGAGGGTTTCGCCCGGTCCCCGTCGGCCGTCCGGCGGTCGCTGCGTGTTGGGGCTTGTGGTGGTGGTGACGGGTGGGTCGGGGGTGTGCGCGGATTTGGCGGCCTGGCCGGGGGCGGGGGTTTCGCCCGGCCCCTGTCGGCGGTCCGGCGGTTGCTGCGGGTCGGGGCTCGTGGTCGGGGTGTGCTGGCCTGGCCGGGGGCGGGGTCCGCCTGGCCCCCCCCCCCCGTCGGCCGTCCGGCGGGCGCTGTGAGTTTGGGGCTCGTGGTTGGTGTGTGCTGGCCGGGCCGGGGGCGGGGTCCTGCCGGGCCCCCCCCCCCGGCCGGGGGCCGTCGCTGCGTGTGGATTGTCAGTGACCGTGTGTATGTTCGTGCTCGCTGGGAGTCCAGGGGCTCCTGGGGTCGGGTGTGGCGAGTGTCGGTGGGCGGGAGGAAGGGGCCGTGGTGTGTGGCGGCAGGGGTGGAGGGGTGTGGATTCGGCGGTCCGGCCGGGGGCTGGGATTCCTGCCACCCACCCCATCGGTCGCTGCGCGTGGATTGTCAGTGACCGTGTGTATGTTCGTGCCCGCCGGGAGCCGAGGGGCTCGTGGGGCCGGTGGGACGGGTGTCGACGACGGGGAGGAAGGGCTCATGGTGGTGCGGGACGGAATGCGCGGTGGGTGGGCCGGGCGGCGGCGGCCGGGGCCGGCCGGGCCGGTGACGCGGGGGTCCGGTGGGCGGCCGCCGGGCGGTGGGCCGGGCGGGCCCGCGGCCCCGGGG
>NZ_JBHYUU010000331.1:0-4574 GCF_042749955.1 Kitasatospora sp. NPDC059462
TATACCACACATATCATTTTTTGTTTGGGGGGTTGGTTTTTTTTATTACCACATTGTCCGTGGTGGGACCCCCCCCGGGCGGGGCCCGCGCCACCCCCCCCGCCCGCTCCAACGTGCCGTCAGGACGGAAGCACCGGGGCGGCCACGAGCTCTTCGAGGCCGGGGAACGGGTTGTCCGGCCGGTGCCTGCGGTACACGATGTCGACGAACGACAGCGGAGCCCACTTCGACGGCTGCTCGTCGATCTGACGGGCCACCTGCGCGTTGATGCTGTTCCGCAGGTCCAGATACGGAAACGCCGCGTGCGCCGCGTCCAGGACCGCCCGGTCCACCTCCTCGACGCCGAAGGCGAACACATCGGCGCCGATTCCGAAATGCGCCAGAGCGCCGACCGGATGCAGGTGGGACGCGATCCCCGGCGAGGTATGCAGCGCCACCGCGTCCCAGACCTGGTCGGCGGCGGCATCGGAAAGGCCGTGCTCGCGGGCGAAGCGGGCCGCCCGGAACGCACCGTCCACCTCGAACCGGTTCGGACCCTGCCCCTCATCGGTCAGACCGATGTCGTGCAGCACCGTGGCGAGGAAGAGCGCCTCGTCGTCGTAGTCCGCCCCGGCCGCCAGGCCCCTGGCGGTACCGATGCTCCGCGCGTAGAAGTAGCTGCGGACGCAGTGGTTGAGCAGCCATCGCGGAGAGTGCTCGGCGGTGAAGGCGACGGCCGCCTCCGTGGCCGCCGTACGCGGCCACCCTCCGATCTCCTCCGGCAGGTTCTCCAGAATGCTCACCTGGCGTCAGCCCCCAGCGCCAGGTGCTCGGCGATGACCGCCTCGGCGGGCCGCAGCTCGCCGACGGCGTTGGACTGCTCGAAGTAGGTGTACCAGCCGGAGTCCTCGACACCTTCGAGGAGCTTGTCGGCCAGTTCCTTCGACGGGGCCTGCCAGACGGCGAACCACGCGTGGGACGTGGAGTTCGCCGCCGGCTCCACCCGGCCCCAACCGAGGGTCACCACGCCGATCTCCGCGAGCTGCCTCATGGCTTCCTGAGCCCCGGCGAGCAGATCGTTGCGCGTCTGCTCGTCCGCGGCGTGGAACGCGGGCCTCGGGGTCCAAGTCTCAATCACGACATACATGTTGCGTCTCTCCTCCAACAACCGGCCAACGGCCTGATGCGACCAGCCTAGGAAGACCGGGACCCCCCGTACGATGGCCAAATGGACAGGAATACCAAGGATCCGGCCAAGATCGCGATCGTGGTCCAGCAGGGCTACGCCCCGCTGGACATAGCCGTCCCCCAGCAGGTGTTCGGCCACTGGCCGCACTACGTGACCGCCTCCTGGCCCGGCGGCGTCCCCTACGAACTGAGCCTGGTGAGCCCGGTTCCCGCGCAGAACGCACTGGTACCCCGCGACGTCGAACCCCTCGACCGGCTGGACACCGCACACACCGTGATCGTCGCCGGAGTCGAGGACCCCACCGAGCCCCCGCACCCCGAACTGGTCGAACGGCTGGCCGACGCCTACCGCCGCGGAAGCCGGATGGTGTCCATCTGCAACGGCGCGTTCGCCCTGGCCGCCGCCGGCATCCTCGACGGCCGCAACGCCACCACCCACTGGCACTGGGCCGGGCTGCTGCGCGAGCGCCACCCCTCGGTCAAGGTCCGCGAGGCGGAACTCTACGTCGAGGACACCGGCGTCTTCACCTCCGCCGGCATCCTCGCCGGAACCGACCTGTGCCTGCACCTCCTACGACTCGACCACGGCCAGGCCGCCGCGAACACCATGGCCCGCTTCCTCGTCAGCCCCCCGCACCGCGAAGGAGGACAGGCCCAGTTCATCGAACACCTCCCACCCGCCGGCGACTCGGAGATCACCAACGTGATCACATGGATCCTGGGACACCTCGACGAGCCGCTCACCCTGGAGTCGATCAGCCGGCACAGCCACATGAGCACAAGGACCCTGCGCCGCAAATTCCGGACCGCCACCGGAACGAGCGTCATGAACTGGATAGCCGTCCAACGCGTCGCCCGCGCCCGCGAACTCCTCGAAACCACCGCCCTCGGCATCGACGACATCGCCCACCGATGCGGCTTCGGCTCCGCGGAGTCGCTGCGCGTCCACTTCACCGCGATGACCCGGACCAGCCCGTCGAGGTACCGCCGCACCTTCGCCCCATCGCCCTGAGCTCGACCCTGCCGGGGATCTTGGTGTTCGGCTGCCCGTGATCAGGGTGGTGCGGCAGTCTCGCGGGTGCATGGTGCCCGCGAGACTGCCGAGGAGTGCGAGATGTCGGTCCGCCCCCCGCCCGGGCGCCGAGGTCCCGGTGTTGACTGCGCGCATGGCGCGGGCCGGCAACCCCCGTGGCACGACGGCCATGTGGGTGCGTGACCGGCTCGACGGCCTGCGGGGGGACGAGGACGTCGCCGACCGGTATCCGCGTGACGGACGCCCGGGACTGCCGCCCGCGCAGCCGGCCACGGTGAGCGCGCTGCAGTTCCTTCCGGGCCTGTCCGACCGCGATGCGGTCGAGGCCGTGCGCTGCCGCATCGACGTCAAGTACGCACTCGGCCTCGAACTCGACGACCCAGGCTTCCGCCACAGCGTGTTCACCGACGTCCGCGACCGCCTACTGAAGCACGGCCGGGCGGACCGCCTCCTCGACCTTGCCCTGGACCGCCCGAAAGACGTCGGACTGGTCCGCGAGCGCACCACTCAGCGCACCGACTCCACCCACGTCCTGGCCCCTGTCCGCGATCTGACCCGCCTCGAGCTGGTCACCAAGGCCGTGCGCGCGGCCCTGGAGGAATGCGCCCGCATTGTCGGCCACGCGCTGGACGGCCTGGTCGCCCCCGGTGGCTTCTGCCCGGGGCGGCGACGGCGACGTCGCGCTGAAGGCGGCGCGCCGGCGGCCGGGCTCCGTCTGCCTGCACACGGGCGGGGTCGGGCCGTGACAACGTCGGGCGGCACCACGCAGACCGCCCGCACCGCCCCGGACCATCTCGCCGCACTACGGCGGATCCTCGGACCGGACCGGGCAACGGTGTCCGGGCCCGACGACACCACCGTGCCTGCGGCGGACGGGAGCGGCACCGGGCCCGCCGGGGCGCGGTCCGGGGCACGGTTCGGGGCACGGTTCGGGGCGGCGCCCCGCTCGCAGCGGCGTCATTCGTGGCGGATCAGCCAGGACAGGAGGACCATGAGGCCCGCCCAGCCGAGTACGGCGAGGGGAAGCACGACGGCCGGGGGCACGTGGAGCTGCAGCGCCATCCCGCTGCCGAAGAGCGGGGGGACGGCGAAGAAGACGGCGGAGGCGACCGTGATCCGCACGAGGCCCACGGTCGGCTTCCCCAGCCCCAGCCGGGTCAGGGCCGGCCTCGTGCCGTGGATGACCAGTGACGATCCCAAAAACCCCAGCACCGTCAGTTCCAGACACGCCCGCAACGGCACCTGCGGGGCCCTGACCCGGTGCCCGGCCGCGGCAACCTCCACCACCCGGCCCCGGAAGACCGTCAGCTCCACCGCGGAGCCCGGGGGCATGTCGTCGTAGAACGCCTCGTCGACGTCGTACACGCCGTAGACCGACCCCGTCTCCCCGGCGACCACCAGCCGGTAGACCGTTCCTTCGCGCCCACCCCGGGTGGACCGCTGCGCCACCCTGCCGCTCTCGTGCCGCAGACAGTGCGCGCCGGACGCCGCCGCCGCGCCGCACACCGGTGCGCGCCGGTAGGCGGTCACCTCCTCGTACGTGAGGACGAACGAGCGGAAGCCGAGGACGACCAGGCCCAGGCCCGCCAGCACCATCAGAGCGCACGTCTCGTACTACTCCTTCGGCTCGACCCCGGTGAAGCACTACTCCAACATCTCCATCAACGCCGCCACCTTCGACTCGCACCCCAACGGCGACTACAAGGCGTTCCGTTACAACAAGATCGTCGACGACGCGGTGACCCCGCCGAACGGCGGCGCCGCCTCCAGGGTCGACTTCAACGGCGACGGCAAGGTGGACATCGCCGGCAAGTTCTCGGACGGCCAGCTGCTGATGTGGGCGGGCAACGGCAACGGCACCGTGAGCACCAGCGGCTACTCCCTGGTCCCGAGCGGCAACTTCGGCTCGGTCAGCGACCTGGTGGCCGCCGACTTCAACGGCGACGGCAAGACCGACGTGGCCGGCAGGTTCTCGGACGGCCAGCTGCTGATGTGGGCGGGCAACGGCAACGGCACCGTGAGCGCCAGCGGCTACGCGATGTGGCCCGGCACCGGCTTCGGCGCGGTCAGCGGTCTGCTCGCGGCCGACTTCAACGGCGACGGCAAGGTGGACATCGCCGGCAAGACCTCCAACGGCCAGCTGCTGATGTGGCCCGGCAACGGCAACGGCACGGTCAACGGCGCGGCCGGGACCAACATGTTCGCCAGCGGCAACCTCGGCTCGGTCACCGACCTGGTGGCCGCCGACTTCAACAAGGACGGCAAGGTGGACGTCGCCGGCAAGTTCTCGGACGGCCAGCTGCTGATGTGGGCGGGCAACGGCAACGGCACCGTGAGCACCAGCGGCTACTCCATGCTCGCGAGCGGCAACTTC
>NZ_JBHYUU010000332.1:0-4354 GCF_042749955.1 Kitasatospora sp. NPDC059462
CTCGTCCTGCCACGCTCCGCTGGCGTCTTGAACCTGTTGGCCCGGGTGTATCGATCCCGGACCGCCGCCCGTCGATCCACCGCCCGCCGGTCCGGTTCCAGGGCCGTTCGGTTCCAGGACGGGCCGGTTCCAGGACGGTTCGCCCCCGGGAGGGGCCGGACCTCGGGACGGGCGGGGCCTCAGGACAGATCGGGTGTCAGCTCGCGGCCGACGACCAGCTCGGGCGCGATGCGGATCTCCACCCGGGCGCCGGGGGCCGGGGACGGCCGGCGGACCTCCGCGCGGCCGAGGACGGTGACGCACCAGCCGGTGCCGTCGGTGCCGTCCACCTCGTCCGCCTCGAAGGCGATCACCGCGTTGTCGACGGCGCGGGCCAGTTCGGAGTCGGCCTCCGCGGCGAGCAGGACGCCACCGAGCGCGTCCAGCCGGAAGCGGAGCGGGAGGACGGCGGGCAGCGCGCCGACGGTGTAGACCACGCGGCCCACCCCGGTACGGCCCAGCAGCTCCAGCGCCCTGGTCTCGTCGAGTTCCCGCGTGCGGCGGGGCTGCGCCCGGACCCGTGGCTCGACCTGCACGGACGCGGCTTCAGGATCGGCGTTCATGGCACCGATCGTCGCCCGCGGGGCCGGGACGGGGCGAGGGCCGATGGTCCCGCCGAGGGTCCCGGCAGGCCTACGGCGAACGTCCCGGGGGCGAACGGGAGAGGCCGGGCGGCGCCGACGCGCGGACCGCGAACGGCCCCGGTCGCCGCAGGCGGGCGGGCGACCGGGGCCGGCTGAGGGGTCGGCGGCGTCAGCCGCGCGGGCCGTGGCCGAGGACGCGCGGGTGGTGGGCCGAGCGGTCGGCGGCGGCCGACTGGCGCAGCTCGGTGGCGATCAGCGCCGCCTGCACCCGCCGCTCCACACCGAGCTTGGCGAGCAGCCGGGAGACGTGGTTCTTGACCGTCTTCTCGGCGAGGAAGAGCCGCTCGCCGATCTGCCGGTTGGTCAGGCCCTCGCCGATCAGCGCGAGCACCTCCTGCTCGCGCGCGGTCAGCTCCGGACCGCCGGCGCTCGGCTGCTGGGGCTCGGCCTCGCTGCGCAGCCGGTTGAGCAGGCGGGTCGCGGCGCCGGGGTCGAGCATCGAGCGGCCGGAGGCGACCGTCCGCACGGCGGCGATCAGGTCGGTGCCGCTGATCTGCTTGAGCACGTAGCCGGCGGCGCCCGCCATCACGGCGTCGAGCAGTGCCTCCTCGTCGTCGAAGGAGGTGAGCATCAGGCAGGCGAGGTCGGGCATCCGGGAGCGCAGCTCGCGGCAGACGGCCACGCCGTCGCCGTCGCCGAGGCGCACGTCCAGGACGGCGACGTCCGGGCGCAGCGCGGGGATCCGGACCAGGGCCTGCTCGGCGGTGCCGGCCTCGCCGACCACCTCCAGGTCGGGCTCGCCGTCCAGCAGGTCGTGCACGCCGCGGCGCACCACCTCGTGGTCGTCCAGCAGGAACACCCGGACCGGTGCCGGTGCCCCGCTCCCGGTCGTCTCGCTCGCCATGTCGTGGCTCCACCCTCTCCTCGCCCGGCACACCACACGCCGGGTCCATCGCATCATGCCGCACCACCCGGCCCGGGCCCAGGGCCGAACGACCCCATTCCGGCCACCGGCGCGGGATCCGTCCGCGGACCCGCGTCGTCCGCCCGGGGAGGGCGGGCCGGGCGGCGTCCCCGCGCGGGCGCGTCAGGCGCGGTGCCGGCGGGCGTTGCCGAGGCCGATGAGCAGGAAGGCGGTGGAGACCGCGACCGCGCTGCCCGCGGCGGCGGCCAGGCGGGGGGCGAGCGGGCCGCCGCCGGCGAGCAGGATGGAGGCGGCGCCGAGCGAGGCGATCGCCAGGCCGACCAGCAGCCAGCCGAGCAGGGCACGCGGCGAGGGGCGCACCGGCAGGGGCGCGGGGGCCGGGTCGATCAGCGCCCAGCGGACGGCCGCCTCGCGCTGTTCGGTCCGGCTCTGGAGGCGGGCGCGGACCCGCATCAGGACCCCGGCGACCAGGCCGGCCAGCGCGATCTGGGCGGCGGGCTGCCAGGCGGGGACGGCCAGCAGCAGGCCGCCGGCCAGGGCCAGGCAGGCCCACCAGGTCACGCAGGCGGCCGCGGCGGTGCGGGCCGAGCGGGGGCGGTCGTCGCCGGCCTGGAGGTCGGCGATGGCGGGCAGGTACCAGACGCAGCCGGACGCGGTGATCGCGGCGGTGCCGATGGCCAGGACGATGTGGGACATGGTGCCGTGCACTCCTCAAGCCCGGGGCGGTTCGGAGGGAGCCGCTCCCGCCCGCCCGGGGGCGACGCGCGGGCGGGCGGGGCGTTCTGGGGGCCGGGCCGTCAGGGCCCGTCGGTCGGCGGCCGTCGTCGGGCCGCCGGCCGTGGTCGGGCCGTCAGCCGTCGCCGTCCGGACGCCCGGACCCGGTGCCGCCGTCGAGCGCGCGGGCGCGGCGCGGCGCGGGCACGTCGTACGCGGCGGGGGTGACCCCGGCCAGGTGCTTGGCGGGCACGCCGTTGTGCTCCAGGTAGTCGCGGGCGGCGATCTCCGGGTGGTGCAGGTCGAACGCCGGGGACTCGGTGCGGATCCGCGGCAGGGTGACGAAGTTGTGCCGCGGCGGCGGGCAGGAGGTGGCCCACTCCAGGGAGCGGCCCCAGCCCCACGGGTCGTCGACGGTGACCCTCTCGCCGTACTTGGCGGTCTTCCAGACGTTGTAGAGGAACGGCAGGAGCGACAGGCCCAGCAGGAAGGAGCCGATGGTGGACACCGTGTTGAGCGTGGTGAAGCCGTCGGAGGCCAGGTAGTCGGCGTAGCGGCGGGGCATGCCCTCGGCACCGAGCCAGTGCTGCACCAGGAAGGTGGTGTGGAAGCCGACGGTGAGCGTCCAGAAGCAGATCCGGCCGAGCCGCTCGTCGAGCATCTTGCCGGTCATCTTGGGCCACCAGAAGTGGAATCCGGCGAACATCGCGTACACCACGGTGCCGAACAGGGTGTAGTGGAAGTGCGCGACGACGAAGTAGGAGTCGGAGACGTGGAAGTCGATCGGCGGGGCCGCGAGCAGCACGCCGGTGAGGCCGCCGAACAGGAAGGTGACCAGGAAGCCGACGGTCCACAGCATCGGGGTCTCGAAGCTCAGTGAGCCCTTCCACATGGTGCCGACCCAGTTGAAGAACTTCACGCCGGTGGGCACCGCGATGAGGAAGGTCATGAAGGAGAAGAACGGCAGCAGCACTTGTCCGGTGACGTACATGTGGTGCGCCCACACCGTGACCGAGAGGCCGGCGATGGCGACGGTCGCCGCGATCAGGCCGCCGTAGCCGAACATCGGCTTGCGGCTGAAGACCGGGATGACCTCGGAGACGATGCCGAAGAACGGCAGCGCCAGGATGTACACCTCGGGATGGCCGAAGAACCAGAACAGGTGTTGCCAGAGCATCGCCCCGCCGGAGGCCGGGTCGAAGACGTGCGAGCCGAACTTGCGGTCGCACTCCAGGGCCAGCAGCGCGGCGGCCAGCACCGGGAAGACCAGCAGCACCAGGACGGAGGTGAGCAGCACGTTCCAGCAGAAGATGGACATCCGGAACATGGTCAGGCCCGGGGCCCGCATGCAGATGATCGTGGTGATGAAGTTGACCGCGCCGAGGATGGACCCGAAGCCGGAGAGCGTCACGCCCATGATCCACATGTCGGCGCCGACGCCGGGCGAGTGGATCGCGTCGGACAGCGGCGCGTAGAGGAACCAGCCGAAGTCGGCGGCGCCCTGCGGGGTGGCGAAGCCGGCGGCCGCGATCAGCGAGCCGAACATGAACAGCCAGTAGGCCAGCATGTTCAGCCGCGGGAAGGCGACGTCGGGGGCGCCGATCTGCAACGGCATGATCCAGTTGGCGAAGCCGGTGAACAGCGGCATCGCGAAGAGCAGCAGCATCACCGAACCGTGCATGGTGAAGGCCTGGTTGAACTGCTCGTTGGAGAGGATCTGCGTCCCCGGCCGGGCGAGTTCGGCGCGCATGACCAGGGCGAGGATGCCGCCGATCAGGAAGAAACCGAACGACGACACCAGGTACATGGTGCCGATCGTCTTGTGGTCGGTGGTCGTCAGCAGCCGGACCAGGGACGAGCCGGGTCGCTTGACCCGTGCCTGTCCCGGCCGGGCGGCCGACGGCGGCAGCGCGCTGTCGCCCTGTGCCTCGATGGCGCTCAAGGACGCACTCCTTCGAAAACTTCTGCGGATGGATGGCGATCCATGATCGGAAAGCACCACCCGTGCGCCCTAGGGCCGTTGGACCCAGCGGCCCGGGGGCGGGGGGGCGCGGGGACGGGCCCCCCGGGGGGGGCCCACTGCGCCCCGCCG
>NZ_JBHYUU010000333.1:0-4344 GCF_042749955.1 Kitasatospora sp. NPDC059462
TTCTGCTTACTCAGAGTGTTGTTCTGGCGTCCATCCCCGGGGGGGGGGCCCCCCCCGCCGGGCCGCACCCCGCCCCCCCGGCCCCCCCCCCCCGGCCCGTCCGGGACCGGCCACGCGGCCGGTCCCGAAGGTCACACGCACACCATTGTCACCCGAAAGTGGATCAGCCCTGACCCGCATCGAGGATGTCGACGACGAAGACCAGCGTCGAGTTGGGCGGGATCTCGCCCTGGGCCTGGTCCTTGTAGCCGAGCGAGGCCGGGATGACCAGCTCGACCCGGCTGCCGATGGTCTGGCCCTCCAGGCCCTGGTCCCAGCCGGCGATGACCTGGCCGCCGCCGAGCGGGAAGGAGAACGCCTGACCCTTGCTGAGCGAGGAGTCGAAGACCTTGCCGTCCTTGTACAGCGCGCCGGTGTACTGGACGAGGATCTTCTCGCCCTTCTCGACCTTGCGGCCCTCGCCCTTGATGAGGACGTGGCTCTTCAGCTCGGTCGGGTCGGCCGCACCGGGCACCGGGGTGATGTCGGCGGGCTTCTTGCCGTTGTCCTTGACCTGCGGGAAGTCCGCGGGCGGCGGGGTCACGGTGCCGCTGACGACGGCGTCGGGGGCGTTGCTGTTGCGGATGTCGATGACGAAGATCAGGTTGTCCTCGGCCCCGATCGACATGCTCGGGTTGCCCTGGGCGCCGAAGGCGGCGGCCGGCGGGGCGACGACGAGCAGCCGGGAACCGGCCTTCTTGCCGATGACCGCCTGGTCGAGCGCCGGGATCAGCGCGTCGGTGCCGGCCTGGAAGATCTGCGGCTTGCCCTTGTCGTCGTACGACGACGGGATGTCCTTGCCGGTGTTCCAGTCCTTGCCGGTGTAGTCGACGGAGGTCCAGGAGTTCTTCTCGACCTTGGGGCCGCTGCCCTCGGAGAGGACCTTGACGACGAAGCTGCCGTCGGCCTGCTCGGCGGGCACCTCGATGGTGGCCTTGGTGCCGTAGTCGCCGGTGACGTTGGGCAGCACCTTGGCGCTGTCCTTGATCGGCGGGACCGGCGGGGTGGTCGGCGTGGCCGGGGCGGACTTGGCGGTGTCCGGCTTGGCGGCGGCGTCGTCCGACGAACCGTCCTTGTTCACCAGGTACAGGGTGACGGCGCTGCCGATGAGCAGCACGCCGAGAACGGTGCCGAGGATCACGCCGAGCTTGCCGACGTTGCCCGGGTTCTCGTCGTACCCGGCCTCGGAGGTGTCCTGGCGGCGGACGGTGGAGGCGAAGATCTGCGGGACCTCGTCGGTCTTCGTCCCCGCGGCCCGGGGCGCCTCCCCGGACCCGCCCCACCCGGCCTGCTGCTTCAGGATCGCCGGAGGAACGACGATCGACTCGCCGTCGCCCGGGAGCGGGCCGCCGGGCCTCGAATCGGCCGGGTCTCCGGCGGAGTTACCGTGCGCGGTGCCGGACCCGCCCGGGCTCGACGCTTTCTCAGACATGACTCCCCATCCATCTCGCCACGAGGTCTTCGAGGTCTACGGCCGGCGTGGTGGCGCCGGGGTGCTGTCGCACTGCCCGCCCGGACCCCGGACGCCGGCGGCGCCTACCACAGTGCGAGGGCAGTATGACAGGTCAGGATGAGGGCGGGCGCTTGCCCGTGCGAGCGCCCGCCCAAGCGTACGGAATCCCCCCGGGCTCGAACCAGCCCGTGCCGGGGATCCCCCGGGATCACCGGGGCGTCACACGGCCTCCAGGATGTCCACCACGAACACCAGGGTCGAGTTCGGCGGCACCGAGCCCTGCGCCTGGTCCTTGTAGCCGAGCGACGGCGGCACCACCAGCAGCACCCGGCTGCCGACGTTCTGGCCGACCAGGCCCTTGTCCCAGCCCTCGATGACGCTGCCGGTGCCGATCTGCAGCGCCTGGGCGCCGCCGTGGCTCCAGGAGGAGTCGAACTGCTGGCCGTTGGCCCACAGCACGCCGGTGTACTGCACGACCAGGGTCTGCCCGGACTTGACCTGCTTGCCCTCGCCCTTGATCAGCACGGCCTGCTGGAGGTCGGTCGGCGGGGCCTGCCCGGCCGGCACGGTGATGGTGACGGCGGCCTTGCCGTTGTCCTTGACCTGCGGCAGGTTCGCCGGCGGCGGCGTCATGGCGCCGGACAGCGTGGAGTCCGGCGGTAGGCTCTCCACGATGTCGAGCACGAAGACCACGGTGTCGCCGGGGCCGACGCCGAGCTGGGTGGAGCCCTGGGTGCCGAACGCGGCGGCCGGCGGGGCGACGACCAGCAGCCGGCTGCCGACCTTCTTGCCGATCACGCTCTGGTCGAAGGCCGGCACCAGCTGCCCGCTGCCCGCCTGGTAGAGCTGCGGCTTGCCGCCGGAGTCGTAGGAACTGGGCAGGTCCTTGCCGGTCGTCCAGTCCTTGGCGGTGTAGTTGACCGTCACCCAGTCGCCCTTGTTGACCGCCGAGCGGTCCCCCTCGCTGACGGTGTTCACCACGAACTGTCCGCTGGGCTGCTGGCCCTCGGGGATGGTGATGGTGGCCTTGCTCCCGAAGCCCCCGCCGGACAGCACCGGCATCGGGGAGGCCTCGTTCACCGGGGCGGGCACGGTGGGCGCGGCGGTCGGCGACGCGGTGGGCGTGGCCTGGCCGGCCGGCTTGGTGGAGCTGCTGCAGGCCACCGCCAGCAGCAGGGGCAGGGTGAGAAGCAACCCGGCGGTGCGGCGCACGGCGTTCCTAACTGTCGGTCAAAGTCGGCTCTCCGGACTCCGGCTCCGGACTCGACGGACAGCGTATGCGCAGACGGCGCCCGGTCCCGGTAGACACCACCGGGACCGGACACCGCGAAGATCACACCGACGGGGGACGCCGTGCGCGCGCCGCTCCCCCGCCCGCGCGCCGGTCACATGCCCGCGATGAGCTTCTCCACCCGCTCGTCGACCGACCGGAACGGGTCCTTGCAGAGCACGGTGCGCTGCGCCTGGTCGTTCAGCTTCAGGTGCACCCAGTCGACGGTGAAGTCGCGGCGCTGCTCCTGCGCCCGGCGGATGAAGTCGCCGCGCAGCCGGGCCCGGGTGGTCTGCGGCGGGATCGACTTCGCCTCGAAGGTCTTGAGGTCGGTGGTCACCCGCTGGGCCTGGTTCTTGCCCTGGAGCAGGTAGAACAGGCCGCGGCGGCGGTGGATGTCGTGGTAGGCGAGGTCGATCTGGGCGACCCGGGGGTTGCTCATGCTCATCTGGTGCTTCTCGCGGTAGCGCTCGATGAGCTTGTACTTCATGATCCAGTCGATCTCGGTGGCGACCCCGTCGAGGCGCTCGGTCCGGACCGCCTCCAGGGTGCGGCCCCACAGGTCGAGGACCCGGGCGACGGTGCCGGTGTTGATGCCCTTGCGGTCGGCGAACTCCAGGGCCTTGGTGTAGTACTCCTCCTGGATGTCGAGCGCGCTGGCCTCGCGGCCGTTGGCGAGCCGGACCTGGTGGGTGCCGGTGAGGTCGTGGCTGACCTCGCGGATGGCCCGGATCGGGTTCTCCAGGGTGAGGTCGCGCATCACCACGCCGGCCTCGATGAGCCGCAGCACCAGGTCGGTGGAGCCCACCTTGAGCAGGGTGGTGGTCTCCGACATGTTGGAGTCCCCGACGATGACGTGCAGCCGACGGTAGCGCTCGGCGTCGGCGTGCGGCTCGTCGCGGGTGTTGATGATCGGGCGGGAGCGGGTGGTCGCCGAGCTGACGCCCTCCCAGATGTGCTCGGCGCGCTGGCTGACGCAGTAGACCGCGCCGCGCGGGGTCTGCAGCACCTTGCCGGCGCCGCAGATCAGCTGCCGGGTCACCAGGAACGGGATGAGCACGTCGGCCAGCCGGGAGAACTCGCCGTGCCGGGCCACCAGGTAGTTCTCGTGGCAGCCGTAGGAGTTGCCGGCGGAGTCGGTGTTGTTCTTGAAGAGGTAGACGTCCCCGGCGATGCCCTCCTCGTGCAGCCTGCGCTCGGCGTCGACCAGCAGGCCTTCGAGGATGCGTTCGCCCGCCTTGTCGTGCGTCACCAGCTCGACGACGTCGTCGCACTCGGGGGTGGCGTACTCGGGGTGGGAGCCCACGTCGAGGTAGAGGCGGGCACCGTTGCGCAGGAACACGTTGCTGCTGCGGCCCCAGGAGACTACGCGGCGGAAGAGGTAGCGGGCGACCTCGTCCGGGGACAGCCTGCGCTGCCCGCGGAACGTGCAGGTGACGCCGTACTCGTTCTCCAGCCCGAAAATTCGGCGGTCCATGGGCCATCCATTCTCTGATGGGAGCTGTCCGAAACCGCCTCCGCGAAAGCCCGTCCGGGCCGCCGCAGGGGCACCGGGGTCCCGTGCGGCCGCCGTCGCCGGCCG
>NZ_JBHYUU010000334.1:0-4283 GCF_042749955.1 Kitasatospora sp. NPDC059462
CGGGTGAGGGGCGCGGAGTCCGTGACCGCGGCCCTCACCCGACGCCCGGGGTGCGTCAGCCGCGCAGCGGGACGCCGGGGCGGTCCAGCGCGGGGCGGTCGAGGGCGGTTCGGTCCAGCGTGCTGCGGTCGAGGGCGGGGCGGTCGAGGGGGGTTCGGTCCAGCGTGCTGCGGTCCAGCGCGGGGCGGTCGAGGGCGGTTCGGTCCAGCGCGGGGCGGTCCAGCGTGGGTCGGTCGAGGCTGCTGCGGTCGAGACCGCCCTGGCGGGCGGCCGGGACGGTGGTGGCCAGTCCGGTCGGGGCGGGGGTGCGCTCGCGCTCCGGCGGGTGGGCGGGGCCGTGGGCGGGGGTGGGGGCGTGCGCGACCGCCGGGGTGTGGCCCGGCAGCTCCTCGGAGCGGTCCGGCCGGCCCGGGCCCGGCACCGTTCCGGCCGCCGCCAGCAGCTCGCCGGCCGGCCGGCGCATCCCGTAGCGGCGGTGCACCGCCTGCTTGGTGACCCCGAGGGCCGAGCCCACCGAGTCCCAGGAGAAGCCCAGCGCGCGGTCGAACTCGACGGCCGCCGCCACCAGCGTCTCCACGCTCTCCCGCAGCTCCTGGGCCAGGCGCACCGTCGGCGCCGGGGCCCGCCCGTACACCACGAAGCCCGCGGAGGTGCTGGGGCGGCGCGGCCGGTAGACGTTGCCCAACTGGGCGGTGAGCGTCCGCAGGGCGTCGACCTGGCGCCGCACCCGCTCGATGTCCCGCACCAGCAGGTGCAGGCTCGCCCTCGCCCGGGCGTCGTGGTTGATCTGCTCGGCCATGGCTTACGTGCCGCCTTCCGTTACGGTTCGGCTCGGCCGGAGCGCCCTTCCCGCGCGCTCCGGCCACGGTCAATCCCACTTGACCAACGCCGGACCGCCCGCCGGGGTCACGCAGGCGGGGCGAGCGGGATGTGCCGGACCCCGGTCCGGACGGATTGCATAGACTGGCCGACGGCCGCGCGCGCACCGCCCGGCCCGCTCGTTGCCAGCAGCCCGACCCCCGCATCCCGGACCCGACGGACAGGAGCCCGCATCCGTGGCGATCCAGCCGATCCGCATCTTCGGAGACCCCGTACTGCGCGCCACCGCCCGGCCCGTCACCACCTTCGACAAGGAGCTCCGCACCCTCGTCAAGGACCTCACCGACACCATGCTCGACGCCCCCGGAGCCGGTCTGGCAGCGCCCCAACTCGGCATCTCGCTGCGGGTGTTCACCTACCACGTGGACGGCGTCACCGGGCACCTGATCAACCCGGACCTGTCGCTCAGCGAGGAGGAGCAGGAGGGCCCGGAGGGCTGTCTGTCGCTGCCCGGGCTGCGCTACGACACCCGCCGGGCGCACGGCGTCGTCGCCAGGGGCTTCAACATGTACGGTGACCCGGTCACCGTCGAGGGCACCCAGCTGCTGGCCCGCTGCATCCAGCACGAGACCGACCACCTCGACGGCATCATCTTCATCGACCGCCTCGACGCCGAGCAGCGGAAGGCCGCGCTCAGGGCGATCCGCGAGGCGGACTGGGGCTCGGGCCCCGCGCCGGTGGTCAAGGTCTCCCCGCACAGCACCTTCGGTTCGGCGCGCTGAGCGCCGCCGACCACGTCGACTCCGCACCGCAGAAAGGCACTTGATGCGCCTCGTGTTCGCCGGCACCCCCGAGGTCGCCGTTCCCGCCCTGGACGCCCTGCTCGCCTCCGACCGGCACGAGGTCGTCGCGGTGGTCACCCGCCCCGACGCCCCCTCCGGCCGCGGCCGCAAGCTCGTCGCCAGCCCCGTCGCCCAGCGCGCCGAGGAGGCCGGGATCGAGGTCCTCAAGCCGGCGAAGCCCAGCGACCCCGACTTCGTCGCCCGGCTCACCGAGCTCGCCCCCGACTGCTGCCCGGTCGTCGCCTACGGCGCCCTGCTGCGCCCCGGCACCCTGGAGATCCCCGCGCACGGCTGGGTGAACCTGCACTTCTCGCTGCTCCCCGCGTGGCGCGGCGCCGCCCCCGTCCAGCACGCGGTGCTGGCCGGCGACGAGGTGACCGGCGCGTCCACCTTCCTCATCGAGCAGGGCCTCGACTCCGGCCCGGTCTACGGCGTGATCACCGAGGAGGTCCGCCCGGCCGACACCAGCGGCGACCTGCTGGAGCGGCTCTCCCACTCCGGTGCCCGGCTGCTCGCCGCCACCATGGACGGCATCGCCGACGGCAGCCTGCACGCCGTGCCGCAGCCCGCCGAGGGCGTCACCCTCGCCCCGAAGATCGGCGTCGAGGACGCCCGGATCGACTGGACCGCGCCCGCGCTGCGGGTCGACCGGGTGGTGCGCGGCTGCGCCCCCGCCCCCGGCGCGTGGACGGAGTTCCGCGGCGAGCGGCTCAAGGTCACCGGCCCGGTGCGGCTGCTGCCCGGCTCCGCGGACCTCGCGCCGGGCGAGCTGGCCGTCGGCAAGAACAGCGTCCGGGTCGGCACCGGCAGCCACGAGGTCGAGCTCGGCGAGGTCCGGCCGCAGGGCAAGAAGGCCATGCGGGCGGCGGACTGGGCGCGCGGCGCGCGCATCGAGTCGGGCGAGCGGCTGGGCGGGTCCGCCTGAGTCCGTCCGGTCCGTCCGGTCCGGGTCGGGTCCGCTCCGGCGTTCCGCGTTACTGTTCGAGAGATCCAGAAATAGCCCCCGCAGCACTTTGAGGCACATCCCATGAGCACGACCGGCAGTACCCACGGCACCTCCGGCACGCCCGGCGCGTCCGGCGGCAAGCGCGCCCCGCGCCCGCACCGGCGCCCGAAGAAGGACCCGGCGCGGATCGTCGCCTTCCGCGCCCTGCGCGCCGTCGACGAGCGCGACGCCTACGCCAACCTGATCCTCCCCTCCCTGCTCCGCGAGGCCGAGCAGAAGGGCATGGACCGGCGCGACGCCGCCCTCGCCACCGAGCTGGTCTACGGCACCCTGCGGCTCCAGGGCACCTACGACGCGATCATCGCCGCCTGCATCGACCGCCCGCTCAGCAAGGTCGACCCGCCCGTCCTGGACGTGCTCTCGCTCGGCGCCCACCAGCTGCTCACCACCCGCATCCCCAGCCACGCCGCGGTCTCGGCCACCGTCGAGCTGGCCCGGGTGGTGCTCGGCGACGGCAAGGCCAAGTTCGTCAACGCCGTGCTGCGCCGGATCAGCGCCCACGACCTGGACGCCTGGATCCAGCGGGTCGCCCCGCCGTACGACCAGGACGCCGAGGACCACCTCGCCGTCGTGCACTCCCACCCGCGCTGGGTGGTCGCCTCGCTGTGGGACTCGCTCGCCCGCTGGCAGCCCGACAACGCCGGGCGCACCGCCGTGGAGCAGCTGCTGCGCGCCGACAACGAGCGCCCCGAGGTCACCCTGGTGGCCCGCCCCGGCCGGGCCACCGTCGGCGAGCTGGCCGACGCGCTCCCCGAGGCCGAGCCGGGCCGCTGGTCCCCGTACGCGCTGCGGCTCGCCGAGGGCGGCGACCCGGGCTCGGTCGCGGCCGTGCAGGAGAACCGGGCCGGCGTCCAGGACGAGGGCAGCCAGCTGGTCGCCCTCGCCCTCGCCGCCGCCCCGCTGGACGGCCCGGACCGGCTCTGGCTGGACGGCTGCGCCGGCCCCGGCGGAAAGGCCGCGCTGCTCGCCGCGCTCGCCGCCGAGCGCGGCGCGGCGCTGGTCGCCAGCGAGAAGCAGCCGCACCGGGCCCGGCTGGTCGCCCGGGCCCTGGCCGGCAACCCCGGCCCGTACACCGTGATCGCCGCCGACGGCACCCGCCCGGCCTGGCGGGCCGGAGGCTTCGACCGGGTGCTCGTCGACGTCCCGTGCTCCGGCCTCGGCGCCCTGCGCCGCCGCCCCGAGGCCCGCTGGCGCCGCCGTCCGCAGGACGTCGCCGCCTTCGGCCCGCTCCAGCGCGATCTGCTGCGCTCGGCCATCGAGGCCACCCGGATCGGCGGCGTGGTCGGCTACGCCACCTGCTCCCCGCACCTCGCGGAGACCCGCGCGGTGGTGGACGACGTGCTGCGCACCGAGGGCGCCCGGGTCGAGTGGATCGACGCCCGGCCGCTGCTCCCGGACGTCCCCGCCCTCGGCGAGGGCCCGGACGTCCAGCTCTGGCCGCACCTGCACGGCACGGACGCGATGTACCTGGCCCTGCTGCGCCGTACGGCGTAGGCGGATGCTCCGCGGCGGGGGGCCCCCGGGGGGGCGGGGGGGGGGGCCCGCGGGGCCCCGCGGGCGGCGGGGGGGGGGGGCCGCCCCCCCCGGCCCCGTCATGACTTCGGGGCCGCCGCGGC
>NZ_JBHYUU010000335.1:0-4215 GCF_042749955.1 Kitasatospora sp. NPDC059462
CGCAGCGTCTCCCCCCACCCCCACCCCGGCGCCCGCCCGGGCGGCCGCCGCCTCGCCGGCGGCCAGGCCCTCGGCCACCGTGCCGTCGACCGCCGGCCCGTCCGCCGAGGCGGCCAGCCGGCGGTGTTCCTGCGGGGTCAGCCCCCGCACCCGCTTGAACGCGGTGCTGAGCGCGAACGCGTCGCCGTAGCCGACCCGCCGGGCCACCGCCGCGACGGTCAGCCCCGGATCGCGCAGCAGGTCGGCCGCCACCGCCAGCCGCCAGTTCGCCAGGTAGGCCATCGGCGGCTCGCCGACCAGCGTGCTGAACCGCCGGGCCAGCCCCGCCCGGGAGACCCCGACCT
The DNA here is from genome assembly GCF_042749955.1 of Kitasatospora sp. NPDC059462. Lineage (NCBI taxonomy): Bacteria > Bacillati > Actinomycetota > Actinomycetes > Kitasatosporales > Streptomycetaceae > Kitasatospora > Kitasatospora sp. NPDC059462. Next base: position 345 of record NZ_JBHYUU010000335.1, read on the forward strand.
CGGCGGCGAGCGCCGCCACCGTCCACGGCCGGGCCGGATCGTCGTGCAGCAGCCGCAGCGCCGGGCCGACCACGTCGTCGGTCTGGGCCCGCAGCCAGCCGGGCGCATCGGCGTCCGGGGCGGCCAGCCAGCCCCGCAGCACACCGACCACCAGCAGGTCCAACAGCCGGTCCAGCACCAGTTCCTGGCCGGGCTCGGCCCGGGTGACCTCGGTGGCGAGCAGCCGGACCAGGGTGTCCTCGGTGGTGTCGGCCCCGGCCGGCCGCACCAGCAGGGTCGGCAGGTGGGCCAGCAGCCGGCGGCCGATCTCGTGCTCGGCCAGGTAGGTGCCGGTCAGCATCACCGACGGGCGTTCGTCGCCGGGCCGGGTCTCGCCCCAGGTCCGCACCCCGAGGGCCATCGAAGTGGCGACGCTGACGCCGTCCTTGGAGCAGATCTGCCCCGGGCCGATGACGATCTCCGGCTCCGTCCGCAGGTCGTCGGCGAGGGTGTAGGCGTCGGGTCCGCGCAGCAGCGCCAGGTCCCCCGGCCGCACCAGCACCGGCTGTCCGCCGTCGGGCAGGATCCACGCGTCGCCGTCCAGCATGGTGATCAGCGACAGCGGTGCGCGGTCCTCGATCCGCAGCGCCCACGGCGTGCTGAGGACGGAACGGAGCACGAACGCGCCCCGGGCCTTGGGGCCGTCGAGCAGCCCGGTCAGGGTGTCCATGGCCGACAAGCCTACGAACCGCCGGCCCGGGCGATCAACGACGGGCGCGGGCGGGGGCCGCCGCACGGCGGGGGCGGGTCAGGCCGCGGGCGTCGCCCCGGCCAGCCGGAGGATCTCGGCGACGACGGCGGCCGGGTCGGGTGCGACGGTGACGGCGGCGACGCCGTCCAGGCCCGGGTGGGCGCCGACCCGGACGCCGTGGCGCGCGTGGCGCAGCAGGTCGAGGTCGTTGATGTCGTTGCCGAAGGCGTCGTACCGGTCGATGCCCAGCGAGGCCAGGGCCTCCCACTTGGTGGTGGCACCGGGAGCGAAGTCGATGATCGACTCGTCGAGGTGGTGGTTGACGGTCATCCCGAGCACGCGGCCCGCCTCGGCGAGGGCGGCCGGGTCGGTGGCGTCGACGACGAGGAACTTCACGACGGCGGGGAGGTCGGCGAGGTCCACCCGGCGGGCGAGGCGGCCCTGGTCGACACGGCCGAGGATCGGGTGGCCGGCCGGCCCGGTGTAGGCGTAGTCCCAGGGGCCGTCGGCGAGGTAGCCCGCCCGGTACCGCTCGGCCTCGACCAGCAGCTTGCCCAGGTCACCGGCGTCGAACGCGGCCCGCGCCCGGACCCGGCCGTCGACGGACACCAGGCTGCCGTTGCCGCCGATCAGCGTGGCGGCGGGGAAGGCGCCGTCCAGGACGGGCAGGAGGTCGCGGACCGGCCGGGCGGAGGCGAAGACCAGCCGGTGGCCGGCGCGTTCGCAGGCGGCGAGGGCCGCGAGGATCCGGCCGTCGATCGTCCTTCCGTCGAAGCAGAGCGTGCCGTCGATGTCGAAGACCGTGGTGCGGGCGCTGGAAATGATCATCGGTTGATCGTATCGGGCCCGTCAGACCCGTCAGACCCGTCAAACCCGGCGGTGGCGGCGGTGGCGGCGGTGGCGGTTCCGGGGGCGGTTCCGGTGGACGTGGGCGGGCTCCCGGGGTGGTCGGGCCGGCGGCCCCGGGATCCGCGGGTGACGCGCGGATCCCGGGCCGGGCGGCGACCGCCGGGTGCGGCGGGGTGGTTCAGACGTTCCAGACGCCGGTCGCCGCGGCGGCGCGGGCGTAGTCGGCAAAGTCCCGCGGCTCCCGGCCGAGCGCCCGCCGCACGCCGTCCGCCAGATGGGCGTTGCGGCCGTCCAGGACCATCGTGAACAGGTCGGCGAACTCCCCCGGCAGACCGACCGTCTCCAGCACCGCGCGGTACTCCTCGACGGTGACCGGGGTGAAGCGGATCCGCCGCCCGGTCGCCGCGGACAGCTCGGCGGCGACGTCCGCGAAGGAGAGCAGCCGCGGGCCGGTCAGCTCGTAGACCTCGCCGTGGTGGCCGTCCTCGGTGAGCGCCGCCACGGCGACGTCCGCGATGTCGTCCGCGTCGACGAACGGCTCGACGGCGACGCCGGTCGGCAGCGCCAGCTCGCCGGAGAGCACCGGCTCCAGGAAGAAGCTCTCGGAGAAGTTCTGCGAGAACCAGGCGCAGCGGACCACGGTCCAGCCGGTGCCGGCCGCGGCGACCGCGGCCTCGGCGGCCTGCGCGGCCTCCTCGCCACGGCCGGACAGCAGCACCAGGTGCTCGACGCCGGCCTTGGCGGCGCGGTGGGCGAAGGCCTCGACGGTCCCGACGGCGCCGGGCAGGGCGAGGTCGGGGTAGTAGGCGAGGTAGGCGGCGGTGACGCCGTCGAGGGCGGCGTCCCAGGTGGAGTCGTCGGCCCAGTCGAACGGGACCGGCGCGGTGCGCGAGCCGATCCGGGCGGTGTGGCCGAGCGCGGTGAGGCGCTCGGCCACGCGCCGGCCGGTCTTGCCGGTCCCGCCGGTGACCAGGACGGTCCGGGCGGCGGCCGCGGTGGTGGAGGTGCTGGACTGCTGGACGCTGGTGGTGTTCTCGTTCATGGGCATCAGTCAACTCCGCGCGCCGGCGCCCGGACATGGTCGTCGCGCTCAGCCGCATGTGCGCGCGTCCACGGCCGCGGGGCCCGGGCCGGAGCCGAGGCGGAGGAGAGGCCGGGGCGGGTCCTACCGCCGGGCGGTCGCGCCGGACGGGCGGGTGGCGGTGACCACGGTGGCCTCCAGGTCGTCGTCGTGCGCGAGCGCGGCGCTCAGGCCGACGGCGGTGGCCACCCCGAGGGCGGCGCCGGCCTGCTGGTCGCTGGTCTCGAAGAGCAGGGCGCCGCCCGGGGCCAGCCAGTGCGGGGCGTCGGCGGCCACCCGGCGCAGCACGTCGAGACCGTCGGCCCCGCCGTCCAGCGCCGGACGGGCCTCGTGCAGCCGGGCCTCGGCCGGCAGCAGCGCGAGGTCGGCGGTCGGCACGTACGGGACGTTGGCGATCAGCACGTCCACCCGGCCGCGCAGGGCGGCCGGCAGGGCGGCGAAGAGGTCGCCCTCGGACACCTCGGCGCCGGTCGCGGCGAGGTTGCGGCGGGCGCAGCGGACGGCGGCCGGATCCAGGTCGGAGGCGTACAGCCGGACGCGGTGGCCGGCGGTGGCGGCGAGTGCCGCGCCGAGGGCGCCGGTGCCGCAGCACAGGTCGACCACCAGCGCGTCCGCGCGGACCAGCGCGGAGGCGCGGCGGGCCAGGAACTCGCTGCGCCGCCGGGGCACGAAGACGCCGGGGTCGACGGCGATCCGCAGGCCGGCGAACTCGGCCCAGCCGGCGACGTGTTCGAGCGGGCGGCCGGCGGCGCGGTCGCGGACCATGGCGGCGAGTTCGGCGGGCGTCGTGGCGGCGGAGAGCAGGATGCGCGCCTCGTCCTCGGCGAAGACGCAACCGGCGGCGCGCAGCCGGGAGGTGACGGCGGAGCGGAGGGAGGCGGACGGGTGGACAGGCAAGGGAACCCCTCGGAGCACAGGTGGGAGGACGTCGTCCGACCCGGGGCTCCCGCGCAAGCGTCACCGGACGGCGGACGGTCCCGCGCGCTCCGGACGCCCACCGGCGCTACGGCCTGGCGTGGTCCTGCACGAGGGTGTCGCGGTCGCGGCCGGGGAGCACCCGTTCCGGCACAGCGGTCATGGGTTCTCACCTCCCCGTTTCTACGCGTACTGCTGCGGCGCCCGTCACCCTACCGCACCCGCCACGCGGCCGCGCCCCGCCGGACCACCGGACCGCCGGACCGCCGGAAAGGCGCCGCCCCGCCCTCCCGTGC
>NZ_JBHYUU010000336.1:0-4208 GCF_042749955.1 Kitasatospora sp. NPDC059462
CGTCACCGGGGGGTGGCGGGGGTGCGGTAAGGCGTATGGGGTGGTACGGCGCGGCCGTACCACCCCTTCCACGGAGCGTTGTCAGTCGAGGCCGGCCTGATCGGCGGCCTCGGCGCGGGCGGCGGCCCGGGCGGCGGCGCGCTCCTGCAGGGTGGGCTCGGGGGCCCCGTTGTCGTAGTCCTCGCCGTAGGCGCCCTTGGCCGGGCGGCGGCGGCGCAGCGGCGGCTCGACGCCGTCGGCGAGCCGGCGGGCGGTGAGCAGGAAGCCGGTGTGGCCGATCATCCGGTGGTCCGGGCGGACGGCCAGGCCCTCCAGGTGCCAGGTGCGGACCATGGTCTCCCAGGCCTGCGGCTCGGTGAAGGTGCCGTGCTCGCGCAGCGCCTCGACGGTCCTGGACATCTGCGTGGTGGTGGCCACGTAGCAGCAGATGAGGCCGCCGGGGACGAGCGCCTCGGAAGCGACGTCCAGGCACTCCCACGGGGCGAGCATGTCGAGGATGACGCGGTCGACGTCGGTCTCGACGAGGTTGTCCTGGAGGTCGCCGACGGTGAGCTTCCACGCCGGGTGCGGCCCGCCGAAGTAGCGCTCGACGTTGCCCTGGGCGATGTCGGCGAAGTCCTGGCGGCGCTCGTAGGAGGCGAGCATGCCGGTGTCGCCGACGGCGCGCAGCAGGTAGGTGGAGAGCGCGCCGGAGCCGACGCCGGCCTCGACCACGCGGGCGCCGGCGAAGATGTCGGCCATCGCCAGGATCTGCCCCGCGTCCTTGGGGTAGATCACGGCGGCGCCGCGCGGCATGGACAGGACGTAGTCGGGGAGCAGGGGGCGCAGCGCGAGGTACGGGACGTTCCCCGTGGTGCGCACGACCGTGCCCTCGGGGGCGCCGATCAGCTCGTCGTGGGGGAACGCACCCTTGTGGGTGTGGAACTGGTTCCCGGCCTGGAGCGTGAACGTGTAGTGGCGGCCCTTGGGGTCGGTCAGCTGGACCTGGTCCCCGACCTGGAAGGGCCCTCGTCGGCGGGCGGCACCGGTCGGTTCGGACATGCGGACAATCCTAAGGGAAGCGAACCGTCCGGCTGACCAGGTGATCCGCTCAGCGGCCGGTGACGGCGGCGGTCAGCCGCTGTTCGATGTCGGTGAGCGCCGCCACGCCGTAGGTGCGGCCGTCCTCCTCGACGACCAGGTACTCCCCCGCGGGGGTGGCCCGGACGGCGCGCAGCAGGTCCTCACCGGCCAGGTCGGCGGAGAGCCGCAGCCCGGGTTCGAGGTCGCGGGCGAGCGGGCCGACGCTGACCCAGGGGCGGCGGTGCTCGGGGACGGAACGGACGGCGGCCTCACGGACGATGGCGATCGGCTCGCCGCGGCCGTCGACGACCACCACGGCGCCGGCCTGGGCCTCGCGGGCGCGGCGCATGGCCTCGCCGAGCGGGGTGTCGGCGGTGACCTCGACGGCCCGGCGGGCGAGGTCGCGCAGCCGCAGGCCGGGCAGGACCTCCTTCAGCCGGGCGTTGCGCAGCGCGCCGCTGGCGCCGTTCCAGATGATCGCGGCGAGGACGGCGGCGAGCACGGCGTCGACCAGGGTGTCGGTGCGGCTGCGGTCGAGCGCGCGGGCCGAGCTGATCAGCGGCAGGCCGATCAGGACGGCGAGGGCGAGCGCGCGCCCGGCCCAGGCGGCGGCGACGGTGCCGGCCATCGGCCGGCCGGTGACGCCCCAGACCACGGCGCGCAGCATCCGGCCGCCGTCCAGCGGCAGGCCGGGCAGCAGGTTGAAGGCGGCGACGACGAGGTTGGAGACCATCAGCCCGGTGAGCAGGACGCCGGGGACGGTGGAGACCTCGACGGCCTGGAGGGCGAGGTAGAAGACGCCGCCGAGGACGAGCGACAGCAGCGGGCCGACGAAGGCCAGCCAGAACTCGCGCCAGGGGCGTTCGGCCTCCTTCTCGATCTCCGAGACGCCGCCGAAGAACTGGAGCTGGATGCGGCGCACCCCGAGCTTGTAGCGCAGGGCGACCAGGGTGTGGGCGAGTTCGTGGACCAGCACCGAGCCGTAGAAGGCGACGGCGAAGGAGAACGCGACCAGGTAGCGGGCGGCGCCGAGGTCGGGCAGCACCCGGTCGAGCTGGCCGCCGAAGACCCAGGTGATCAGGGCCGCGATGAGGAACCAGGACGGGGTCACGTAGATCGGCACGCCGAAGGGGCGGCCCATCAGGATGCCGCCGCGGGGTTCGGGTTCGCGGGGCGGCGGGGACCCCGGCCGGGTGCCGCCGCCGTGCGGCGGCTGGTCGGAGGTCTGCTGCCCCCTGGAGTCGCTCACCGTGTTCCCTTCGTCGTCGGCCCCCGCAGCGCGCCGCGCGCCGGTGCGCCCACGCTACGTGATCGGGGCGGCCGTCCGGCGCCCGCCCCTCGCCCTCCCCCTGGGTTCATACCCCGTGGCGACCGCTTTGCGGCAGCACCGTGGCAGCGGGATGACAGCGCAGGGCAATAGGGTCTGGGGTATGCAGACCGAGACCAGCAGCCCCGTGCCGGCCCCGCCCCGCCCGGCGGCGGCCCCGAGCGGGCTGTCCCCGTCGCGCGCCGGCGACTTCCTCACCTGCCCGCTGTTGTACCGGCTGCGGGTGATCGACCGGCTGCCGGAGCCGCCGAGCCCGGCGGCGACCCGGGGCACCCTGGTGCACGCGGTGCTGGAGCGGCTGTTCGACTCGCCGGCGACCGAGCGCACGCCGGAGCGGGCGCTCGGGCTGCTGCGCCCGCAGTGGGAGCGGCTGCTGGGCGAGCGCCCCGAGCTGGCCGGGCTGTTCCCCCAGGACCCGGACGGCGCGGCGCTGACCGGCTGGCTGGCGGACGCCGAGAAGCTGGTCGCCCAGTGGTTCCGGCTGGAGGACCCGACCCGGCTGCACCCGGTGGAGCGCGAGCTCTACGTGGAGACGGCGCTGGAGTCGGGGCTGCTGCTGCGCGGCTACATCGACCGGGTGGACGTCGCTCCCACCGGTGAGGTCCGGCTGGTGGACTACAAGACCGGCCGGGCGCCCTCGCGGGACTTCGAGGGCAAGGCGATGTTCCAGATGAAGTTCTACGCACTGGTGGTCTGGCGCTGGAAGGGCGTGATCCCCAAGCGGCTGCAGCTGGTCTACCTGGGCGGCGGCGGGGACGTGGTCAGCTACGACCCGGACGAGGCGGACCTGCTCGCGGTGGAGCGCAAGCTGCTGGCGCTGTGGGAGCGGATCGGCCGGGCGGTGGCCACCGGCGACTTCCCGGCGACCCGCAACCGGCTCTGCGACTGGTGCGACCACCAGGCCAGCTGTCCGGAGTTCGGCGGCACGCCCCCGCCGTACCCGCTGCCGCTGGCGCGTACGTCCGACGAGGTCGATCCCACGGGGGATCCGACGAGCAAGGAGTCGTAGGTGACGATCCGAGTGCTGCTGGTCGACGACCAGCCGCTGCTGCGCACCGGTTTCCGGATGATCCTGGAAGCCGAGTCCGACCTGGTGGTGGTCGGTGAGGCCGGCGACGGCCAGCAGGCGCTGGACCAGGTGCGGGCGCTGCAGCCCGACGTGGTGCTGATGGACATCCGGATGCCCCGGATGGACGGGGTGGAGGCGACCCGCCGGATCGCCGGCCCGGGGCGCGACGGCCCGGCGAAGGTGCTGGTGCTGACCACCTTCGACCTGGACGAGTACGTGGTGGAGGCGCTGCGCGCGGGGGCGAGCGGCTTCCTGCTGAAGGACGTGCCGGCCGAGGAGCTGGTGCAGGCGATCCGGGTGGTGGCGGACGGCGCGGCGATGCTGGCCCCGTCGATCACCCGCCGGCTGCTGGACATGTACGCCACCAAGCTCCCGTCCGGCGAGGAGGCGCCGCCGCAGGCGCTGAACGCGCTGACCGAGCGGGAGCTGGAGGTGCTGAAGCTGGTGGCGCGCGGGCTGTCGAACGCGGAGATCGCGGCGGAGCTGTTCGTCAGCGAGACGACGGTGAAGACGCACGTCGGCCACGTGCTGACCAAGCTGCAGTTGCGCGACCGGGTGCAGGCGGCGGTGTACGCCTACGAGAGCGGCCTGGTGCGCCCGGGCACGCTGTAGGGACGAGACGGAGGCCCGTCGGTTCCCCCCGGGCCGGGGGGGGACCCCCGGCCGGCCGCGGGTGGGGCCGGACGATCCCGCGCCGGCCCAAGACCCCGATCGGGAGCAGCCCGGGGGGGTGACCGGGGGGGACCCGCC
>NZ_JBHYUU010000337.1:0-4135 GCF_042749955.1 Kitasatospora sp. NPDC059462
GGCCCGCGGTCGGCGTACGCTCGAACTGCGGCGCCCCCGCGCGCGCCCCTCGGCGGATCGTCGGGCGCTGCGGCGCCCCGTCCGGGCCGGCCGCCGGCCCGCACGCCCCCTGCTCTGCACGGCCCACCTCCTGTTCGAACCGTCCCGGGGAGCATGCAAAGCCATGTTCGGACACCTGTTCGATTCTCGGCGTAGGCTGGAGCCATGAGCACCACCCCCGCCCTCCACCTCCAGCCGTCGCTGTTCGACGACCCCGGCCCGGCCGGACCCGTGCTGGGGCCCCTGACCGGCCTGCGCCGGGAGGTCCTGGGCTCGGGCGCCTGGGTCGACCTGCTGCCCGGCTGGCTGCACGGGGCGGACCGGCTGTTCGAACAACTGGCCGCCGAGGTGCCCTGGCGCGCCGAACGGCGCGAGATGTACGAGCGCACCGTCGACGTCCCCCGGCTGCTCGCCTCCTACCGGGAGCACGACACGCCCCCGCACCCGGTGCTCGGCGCCGCCCGCACGGTGCTGAGCAGCCACTACGCGCCCGAACTGGGCGAGCCGTTCCTCACCCTCGGGCTCTGCTACTACCGCGACGGCCGGGACAGCGTGGCCTGGCACGGCGACCGCCTCGGCCGCGGCGACCGCGAGGACACCATGGTGGCGATCCTCTCCGTCGGCGAGCCCCGGTCCCTGCTGCTGCGCCCCCGGGGCGGCGGCGGACCCGTGCTGCGGCACCGGCTCGGGCACGGGGACCTGCTGGTGATGGGCGGCTCCTGCCAGCGCACCTGGGAGCACGCGGTGCCGAAGACGGCCCGGCCGACGGGCCCCCGGATCAGCATCCAGTTCCGGCCGCGCGGCGTCTCCTGAGACCGCCGGCGGACCCCACCCCGGCCGACCCCCGGCCGACGGACGGACGGACGGGCGGGCGGACGAGGAGGGCGCGGCATGCCGAAGGCGGGCAGGTACCACGAGGGCGTCCCCTGCTGGGTCGAGCTCGGCACGGCGGATCCCGGGCGGGCCCGGCGCTTCTACGGCGGGCTGTTCGCCTGGGAGTTCGTCGAACTGCCCGGCTGGACCGTCGCCACGCTGCGCGGCGCCCAGGTCGCGGGCCTCGCCCCCGGGCCACCGGGGGCCGGAGCGCGCTGGACGACGTACCTGGCGGTGGCCGACGCCGCGCGCACGGCCGCGAAGGTCCGCGAGGCCGGCGGGCGGGTGCTGCGGGAGCCCTACGAGGTGGCGCCCGAACAGGGCTGGGCGGCGCTCGCCGCGGACCCGGCCGGCGCGGTGTTCGGACTGCGGCAGGGGCTGCTCTGGCAGGGCGCCGGACTCGTCGACGAGCCGGCCGCGTTCAGCTGGAGCGAGCAGCACTCCCCCGACCCGGACACCGCCCGGGCGTTCTACCGGCGGGTGTTCGGCTACGCGTACGGCCGGGAGAGCGACGGCGCCACCCCGTTCCGGGTCGACGGCCTGCCCGCCGGTGCGATCGCCCGGCGGCCCGAGGCCGGCTGGTCGGTCCAGTTCGGCGCCGCCGACACCGACCTCGCGGTGGAGAGGGTCCGCGCACTCGGCGGAACCGTCCTGGCCGGCCCCGAACCGACCCCCTACGGCCGCCGTGCCGTGGTCCGCGACGACGCCGGCGCGGCGTTCACCCTGATCGGCCTCCCGTCGGCGCAGGAGCCCCTGGCCGCCTGACACCCCGGCCGCCTGACACCCCGGCCGCCGATCATCCGAGGGGCCGACCGTCCGCAGAGTCGAACGCCCGCCCGTCCAGCGCCCGCCCGTCCAGCGCCCGCCCGCCGGCCCCTCGCCCATCCAGTGCCTCCCGCAACCGGGCGATGTCCGCGGCGTCCTTCGCCCGGCGCGGACGCCGCGGGTCCCACACCGGCATCATCCGCTTGATCTCGATCTGCGCCTGCGGCGCGACGATCGGGCAGACCAGTCCCCCGAGCCGCCCCGGCGGCCCGTCCAGCAGCCCGGCCGGCCAGGCCGTCCCCGCCCAGGGGCCGCCCGCCACCAGCACCCGGCCGTCCGGCGCCGGGTCGACCAGCGCGAAACTCGACTCCAGGCCGTCCCGGACGAAGTCCAGCTGCTGCCCCGGCGCGTCGCCCGGCAGCGGACGGTACCCGAGGGCGCGCAGCCCGGCGGCGAGCGCCCCGGCGTCGGCGGCCGGGGCGAACCAGTCGACGTCCTCGTGGTCCCGGGTCCACTCACCGAGGAAGAAGTCCATCGCCCAGCCGCCGCGCAGCCAGACACGGGTGCCGAGACGGCGGGCGAGGCCCACCGTCTCGGCGATCTGCGCGAGTTGCCCGTCGGCTCGCTCCCGGTCCATGGACCCCACCTCCACGGTCCCGGATGCTGAACCCGCCGCAGCCCCTCCGTCGCGGGGATTTCCGTCAAGGCCCGCGTCTCAGTCCTTGACCGCGCCCGCCAGCCCGGAGACCAGCTTGCGCTGCACCGCGATGAAGAAGATCAGCACCGGCACGGTCATCAGCGTGGAGGCCGCCATGATGCCGCCCCAGTCGTTCTCGTCCGGCTTGAAGAACACCAGCAGCGCCGAGGGGAGGGTCTGGTTCTCGGTCGCGCTGATGATGAAGGTCTTGGCGAAGACGAAGTCGTTCCACGCCGCGATGAAGGAGAACACGCTGGTCGCGGCCAGCCCGGGGGCGACCAGCGGCAGCAGGATCGTCCACAGGATGCGGGCCCGGCTGGCGCCGTCGATCTGCGCGGCCTCCTCGATCGACACCGGCACGGCGGCGACGAAGCCCCGCATCATCCAGATCCCGAAGGGCAGCGAGAACGCCAGCTGGACCAGGATCAGCGATGCCAGGGTGTTGAGCCCGATGCCCGGCGCGAACCGGCCCGCGTCGCGGAACATGAAGAACAGCGGGATGGTCAGCGCCTCGACCGGGATCATCTGGGCGATCAGGAACATCACCATGATGGTGGTGCGGAAGCGGAACTTGAACCTGGTCACCGCGACCGCCGCGAGGAAGACCACCAGCGCGGAGAGCACCACCACCGACAGCGCGATCACCAGGCTGTTGACGAAGTACCGGCCGAAGCCGTCCACGCTGAGCACCTGGCGGAAGCTCTCCAGCGTCGGGTGCGCCGTCCACGGGCGCGGATTGAGCGACTGCACCTCGCCCTTCGGCTTGAAGGCCGAGAGCACCATCCAGAAGATCGGGAAGGCGGTGACGACGGCCACCAGGAGTGCGGTGGTGTTGGCGCCCAGGCGCCAGCGGCTACGGGCGTTCACAGTTCGTTCCCCGTCCTGCGCAGCGAGCGGATGTAGAGGACGGTCGGGATCACCAGGATCAGCAGCATGATCACACCGATGGCCGCGCCGAGCCCGTACTGGGAGGAGGCGAAGGCCTTCTGGTAGGCGTAGACGTTGAGCACCAGGTTCTGGCCGGCGATGCCGCCGCCCTCGGTCATCACGTAGATCTGGGTGAAGACCTTGAAGTCCCAGATGACCGACTGGATGACCACGATGGTCAGGATCGGCCGGAGCATCGGGGCGGTGATCCGGCGGAACGTGGTCCAGGTGCCGGCCCCGTCCAGCGCCGCCGCCTCCATGACCTCGGTCGGGATCGCTTTGATGCCCGCGTACAGCGTCACCATGACGAACGGGAAGGAGTGCCAGACCACGACGGCGCCGACGATGAGGAAGGCCGTCCACTTGTCGTAGAACCAGTTGTACTCGTGGAAGCCGTCCAGGCCGATGCCCACCAGGGTCTTGTTGACCAGGCCCAGGTTGGTGTCGAACAGGAAGCTCCACACCGTCGAGCCGGTCATCGCCGGCGCCGCCCAGGCCGCCATCGCGGCGGTGGTCAGCACCAGCCGGGGCACCCGGCCCACCCTGGTCAGCAGCACCGCGAGGGTCGCGCCGACGGCCAGGGTGGCGACCACGCAGAACGCGGCGAAGCCGATCGTCTGCAGCAGCACCGACCAGAACTGCCCGTCGCTCAGGATCTTCTGGTAGTTGCCGAAGCCGACGAAGCTGGTCGGCACGCCGCCGGAGGCCTGGGCCTGGCCGAAGTCCAGCACGGACAGCAGGCCGAGCTGGTAGATCGGGTAGGCGACCAGCGGGATCATGATGACCGCCGCCGGCAGCAGGAGCAGCAGCGGGGGTCGGCGTCGGCCGCGCGGG
>NZ_JBHYUU010000338.1:0-4116 GCF_042749955.1 Kitasatospora sp. NPDC059462
GTCGTGGGAGGCGTTCGAGCGGGCCGGGATCGATCCGACCTCGGTGAAGGGCTCGCGGACCGGTGTCTTCGCCGGCGTGATGTACCACGACTACGCCTCGCAGCTCGCCGAGGTGCCGGACGGCCTCGAAGGCCATCTCGGGATGGGTACTTCCGGCAGCGTGGCGTCCGGCCGGGTGGCGTACACCTTCGGCCTGGAGGGGCCGGCGGTGACGGTGGACACGGCGTGCTCGTCCTCGCTGGTCGCGCTGCACCTGGCGGCGCAGGCGCTGCGCTCGGGCGAGTGCTCGCTGGCGCTGGTCGGTGGCGTCACCGTCATGGCGACGCCGAACACCTTCATCGAGTTCAGCCGCCAGCGCGGGCTGTCGGCGGACGGCCGCTGCAAGGCGTTCGGCGCCGGGGCGGACGGCACGGGCTGGGCCGAGGGGGCGGGCATGCTGCTCGTCGAGCGGCTCTCGGACGCCGAGCGCCACGGGCACCGGGTACTGGCGGTGGTGCGGGGCTCGGCGGTGAACCAGGACGGTGCGTCCAACGGGCTGACGGCGCCGAACGGGCCGTCGCAGCAGCGGGTGATCCGCCAGGCCCTGGCGAACGCCGGGTTGTCGGCGGCGGACGTGGACGTGGTGGAGGCGCACGGGACCGGTACGACGCTGGGTGACCCGATCGAGGCGCAGGCGCTGCTGGCCACCTACGGCCAGGAGCGGCCGGCGGACAAGCCGCTCCGCCTGGGTTCGGTGAAGTCGAACATCGGTCACACCCAGGCCGCGGCGGGTGTCGCGGGTGTGATCAAGATGGTGATGGCGATGCGGCACGGTGTGCTGCCGAAGACCCTGCACGCGGACGAGCCCTCGTCGCACGTGGACTGGTCGGCGGGCGCGGTGGAGCTGCTGACGGAGGCCGTCGACTGGCCGCAGGACGGCCGCCCGCGCCGGGCCGGTGTCTCCTCGTTCGGTGTCAGCGGCACCAACGCGCACGTCGTACTGGAGCAGGCCCCGGCGGCGGTCGCCGACGAGGAGCCGGAGAGCGCACCGGCCAGCGGTGCCGCCGTCGTGCCGTGGACGCTGTTCGCCAAGGACGAGCCCGCGCTGCGGGCGCAGGCGCGGCGCCTGGCCGCGTTCGTCACCGAGCGCCCCGAACTCGACCCGGTCGACCTCGGCTACTCGCTGGCGACCTCGCGCGCCGCGATGGAGCACCGCGCCGTGGTGGTGGGCCGGGACCGGGAGGAACTGCTCCGGGGCCTGTCCGCGATGGCCGAGGACCGGCAACTCCCCGGGTCGGCGCGCGGCGCCGCTTCCCCGGGTGCCGGGCCGGCGTTCCTGTTCTCGGGGCAGGGGAGTCAGCGGCTGGGGATGGGGCGTGAGCTGCATGCGTCGTTCCCGGTGTTCGCGGCGGCGTTTGACGAGGTCTGCGCTGCCGTGGACGTCCACCTCGGACGGCCGTTGCGGGAGGTGGTGTTCGGTGAGGACGCGGAGCTGCTGGCGCGCACGGAGTTCACCCAGCCGGCGTTGTTCGCGGTCGAGGTGGCGTTGTTCCGGCTGGTGGAGTCGTGGGGGGTGCGGGCGGACTTCCTGGCCGGTCACTCGATCGGCGAGTTCGCCGCGGCGCACGTGGCCGGGGTGCTGTCGTTGGAAGATGCCGCCGAACTGGTGGTGGCCCGTGGCCGGTTGATGCAGGAGCTGCCGCCGGGCGGGGTGATGGTGGCGGTTCAGGCCGCGGAGGACGAGGTCGCGCCGCTGCTCGCCGGTCGCGAGGACAGCGTGGGTATCGCGGCGGTCAACGGCCCGTCCTCGGTGGTGCTTTCGGGATCGGAGGACGCCGTCGCGGAGGTCGTCGCACTGCTGGAGGGCCGCCGGACGAAGCGGCTCACGGTCTCCCACGCGTTCCACTCGCCGTTGATGGAGCCGATGCTCGCGGGCTTCCGGGAGGTCGTGGAGCGCGTCACCTTCGGCGCGCCCACCCTGCCGGTTGTCTCCACCCTCACGGGACAGCTCCTCGCCTTCGAGGACGTGGCCGACCCCGACTACTGGGTGCGCCACGTCCGCCACACCGTGCGCTTCGCCGACGCGGTCACGGCCCTGGCAGCCCGGGGAACGACGGCGTTCCTGGAGATCGGACCGGGCGGTCTGACCTCGATGGTCCAGGAGACGCTGCCGGACGCCCTCGCCGTCCCGGCCCTGCGATCCGACCGCGCCGAGGAAGCGGCGCTGACCACCGCCCTGGCCGAGCTGCACGTGCGGGGCACCGCCCTCGACTGGGAGGCCGTCTTCGCCGGCCGGGGCGCCCGCCGGGTCGACCTCCCCACCTACGCCTTCCAGCACGAGCGCTACTGGCTGGAGTCGGGCCGCCCGACGGGCGATGTCACGGCGGCGGGCCTGACGGCGGCCGGCCACCCGCTGCTGGCGGCGGTGGTCACGCTGGCCGGTGGTGAGGGTGCGTTGTTGACGGGGCGGTTGTCGCTTGCGGCTCAGCCCTGGTTGGCGGAGCACGTGGTGGCGGGTGCGGTGCTGGTGCCGGGGACGGCGTTGGTGGATCTGGTGCTGCGGGCCGGTGACGAGGTGGGGTGCGAGCTCCTGGAGGAGCTGACGCTCCAGGCGCCGTTGGTGCTGCCCGAGCAGGGCGCGGTGCAGGTCCAGATCACGGTGAGCGCCGCCGACGAGACCGGCCGCCGCACGGTGAACGTGTACGGGCGCCCGGAGGCGGGCGACGGCTCCGAGCCGTGGACCTGCCACGCGGCCGGAGCGGTCGCACCCGGGCGGAGCGAAGCCTTCGACCTCGCGGACTGGCCGCCGGCCGGGGCGGAGGCCGTGGCGACCGAGGGCTGCTACGACCGCCTGGCCGACCTGGGCCTGTCCTACGGTCCGGTGTTCCAGGGGTTGCGCGGGCTGTGGCGGCGTGGTGAGGAGGTGTTCGCCGAGGTGGCGCTGCCGGAGGGCACCGAGGTCGACGGGTTCGGTGTCCACCCGGCGCTGCTGGACGCGGCCCTGCACGCGGTGGGCCTGGGCGGCCTGCTGCCCGACACCGGCCAGGGGCGGATCCCGTTCTCCTGGAGCGGCGTGCGCCTGGCGGCGACCGGCGCGGGCGCGCTGCGCGTGCAACTGGCCCCGGCCGGACCGGACGCCGTCTCGCTGCTGGCCGCCGACGCCACCGGCCGGCCCGTCGCCACCGTCGACTCCCTGGTCCTGCGCCCCCTCGTCGCCGAGGAGCTGACCGCTGCCCGCGGGGAGTCGCTCCACCGCGTCGACTGGACGGTCCTGCCGGTCGAGTGGCGGCCGATGGTGCAGTCGTGGGCCGTCATCGGCGACGACGACGGCCTGCGCACCGCCGTCGAGGAGACCGGGGCGCAGGCCGACTTCCACCCGGACCTGGCCGATGTGCTGCGGCGGGTGGAGAGCGGCGGCCAGGTGCCCGCGGTGGTCCTGGCCGCGGTGGGCGGCCGGGTCGACAGCGACCACCCCGCCCAGCACGTGCACCGCACCGTCCACCGGATGCTGGAGCTGGTGCAGCAGTGGGTGTCCGACGAGCGGCTGAGCGACTCCCGGCTCGTGGTCCTGACCAGCAACGCGGTGGTCGCACGGGACAGCGACAAGGAGGTCGATCCGGCCCAGGCGGCCGTCCGGGGCCTGGTGCGGTCCGCGCAGTCGGAGCACCCGGGCCGGTTCCTCCTGGTCGACCTGGACCGGGACGCGGAGTCGGTGGGCGTCCTGCCCGCTCTGCTCGACGCGGGCGAGGAACAGAGCGCGGTGCGTGACGGTCGGGTGCTGGTGCCGCGTCTGGCGCGGGTGGCTGCCGGTGAGGGTGCTGCCGTCTCCTTCGCGGAGGGTGGCACGGTGCTGGTGACGGGTGCGAGCGGGACGTTGGGGCGGCTGGTGGCTCGTCACCTGGTCGTCGGGCACGGTGTGCGGCATCTGCTGCTGGTGAGCCGTCGCGGGGAACTGGCACCGGGAGCCGTGGAGTTCGAGGCCGAACTCGCCGCCCTGGGCGCCGAGGTGATCACCACGGCGTGCGACGTGGCGGACCGTGCCGCGCTCGCGGCGCTGCTGGCGGCCGTGCCGGCCGAGCATCCGCTGACCGGGGTCGTGCATGCGGCGGGGGTGACGGACGACGGGCTGATCGGGTC
>NZ_JBHYUU010000339.1:0-4055 GCF_042749955.1 Kitasatospora sp. NPDC059462
CCGCGGAGACCACCACCGTGTGCGACACCCCGGGGGTGTTGTCCACGAAATTGGTGATCAGCCAGTTCAGGTTCTGTGCGGCCTGGCTCATCTGACTCAACTCAACGCTCCTGGTGGTTCGAGCCGCCGAAGAGATCGGTGCTGCGATTCTGCTGTCCGTTGCCGGACGGGTCTACCTGATCGGGGTCGATCCGGAAGCTTCCGGTGGTACCGGCGTTGCGGCCCTGCTCGACGCCGCGGCGCAGGTTGGTGAGGCGGCCGCGGACCTCCTCGGGCGTGCGGGAGACCTGCGGGCCGTCCTGCGGAGTGGGCTTGGCGTTGCCCGCCACCAGGTTCTGCTTGGGCACGCGCCGGGGCAGGCCGGCCTGGGTGGTGCCGCCGGAGGAGGGCTCGCGGAGCTTCTCGGCGCGCTGCCAGTCACCGTCGTTGGGCGACTGCCAGGCCGCGGTGCCGGCGGCGGTCGGGCCGGTGGGCCCGTAGCCGCCGAGGGCGGACACGTCGTGGCCGCGCGGTTCGGCCGGGGTGGCCGAGGTGTCCCTGGCGCCGGTGAACCAGTTCGGGCTCTCCCCGTTGCCGTCCTGCTGGCCGGAGGGGAAGCCGCCGCCGGCGAGCTGCTGGCCGGGGCGGCGCTGCGGCAGCCCGGACGGCAGGGTGGCGGGGGCGCTGTCGGCGGCCGGGAGGGCGGGCTGCTCGGGGGCGTACGGGTGGCCCGCCGGGGCCTCCTCGGCCTGGCCGGCGTACTGGTCGTCGTAGCCGGGGCCGGCGTAGCCGCCCTCCCCGCCGTAGCCGTCCTGCTGCCCGTACTCGTCGGCCCGGCCGTACTCGTCGTAGCCCTGCTGCGGGTACTGGCCGTAGCCGTCCTGCTGGTAGCCCTCGTCGTAGCCGGCGCCCTGGCCGTACTCGTCCTGGTAGCCGTACTGGTCGCCGTCGTAGCCGGACCGGCGGTAGCCCTCCTGCGGGTACTGCTCGTCCTGGCCGTAGGCCTCGTCGTTGCGGCGGCCGTAGGCCGGGTAGTCGTCCTCGGTCTCGGCGTCCACCACCGGCGGCAGCTCCGCCTGCGGTCCGGCCTCCAGCGCGGCGCGGCGGACCTGGTCCAGGCGCTGCGAGCGCTGGACGGCCTCCAGGGCCGGGCTGAAGCCGGTGGGGCCGGCGTTGCCGAGGCCGGTGAGGTGGTCGTCGAAGCCGAGTTCGGCGGCGCTGCGGACCGTGTCGTGGTCGGCGGGCCACTCGGCGGACGGCTCCTGCTCGGCGAAGATCCGGGAGACGGTGAACTGCTCCTCGGGCTCCGGCGCCGCCGCCATGTGGGTGAGGAACGGCGGGAGCATGACCAGCGAGGTGGTGCCGGCCGACTCGCCGGACGGGCGGAGCTGGACGCGGATGTCGTGCCGCTGGGACAGCCGGCCGACCACGAACAGGCCCATGCGGCGGGAGATGGTGGCGTCGACCGTGGGCGGCTCGGCCAGCTTCTCGTTGATCTCCGCGAAGTCCTCGGCGGTGAGGCCGATGCCCTTGTCGTGGATCTCGACGAGCACCCGGCCGTCCGGCAGGCGGGTCGCGTTGACCAGCACCCGGGTCTGCGGGCTGGAGAAGGTGGTGGCGTTCTCCAGGAGCTCGGCGAGCAGGTGGACGAGGTCGGTCACGGCGGCGCCGACGACCTCGGCCTCGGGGATGCCGGAGAGCTCGACGCGCTCGTACTGCTCCACCTCGGACGCGGCGGCGCGCAGCACGTCGACCAGCGGGACCGGGGTGTTCCAGCGGCGGCCGGCCTCCTCGCCCGCGAGGACGAGCAGGTTCTCGCCGTTGCGGCGCATACGGGTCGCGAGGTGGTCCAGCTTGAAGAGGTTCTCCAGCTGGTCCGGGTCGGCCTCGTTGTTCTCCAGGTCGGTGATCAGCGCCAGCTGGCGCTGGATGAGGCTCTGGCTGCGGCGCGAGAGGTTGGTGAAGATCGCGTTGACGTTGCCCCGGAGCAGCGCCTGCTCGGCGGCGAGCGCGACCGCCTGCCGGTGGACCTGGTCGAAGGCCCGGGCGACCTCGCCGATCTCGTCCTTGCCGTGCAGCGGGATCGGGGTGACGTTGGTGTCCACCCGGTCCGGGTCGGTCTTGGAGAGCCGCTCGACCAGCTCGGGCAGGCGGTGGTCGGCGATCTCCAGGGCGGCGTTGCGCAGGGTGCGCATGCCGAGGATCATCGAGCGCGCCACGTAGCCGGTGAGGACACCGGCCAGGATCAGCGCGGTGAGCACGATCAGCGAGTTGAGGATGGCGTCGAAGCGGGCGTTGTCCCGCAGTTCGGCGGCGTCCTGGAGCACGTCGTCCAGCAGCACGACCTCGGTGGCGCGGAGGCTGGAGATGTGGGTGTTGGCGGCCTGGTTCCAGTTCTCCGGGGTCAGGCCGGAGTCCTTGGCCTCCTTGTACGCGCGGTCGGCGACCTCCTTGCCCTGGGACTGCCCGTTGGCGGCGGCCTGGGTGTAGGCGGTGCCGATGTTCAGCAGGCCCTGCATGGTCGGGACGCTGCCGTTGGGCATGCGGTAGGCGGCGCGCTGGTCGGCGTTGGCCTGGGCGACCTGGGCGGCGGAGTACTTCGCGGCGTCCTCGGGGGCGCTTCCGGTGTTGAACTCGGAGAGCGCGGTCTGCTCCAGGCGCTGGGCGACCAGCAGCTGCTGGATGAGGTCGACGTTCTCGTACCGGGTGGTCTTCTGCGCGGAGATGCCGACCAGCAGCTGCAGCATGAGGGCGCGCTGGGTCGAGGCGGAGGCCTTGGCCAGCGACATGGCGTAGATCGAGCGGCCCTTGCTGGTCAGGTTGGACGAGCCGAGGCCGACCGAGTTGTCGTAGGACAGCAGCGGGGCGTACATCACCGAGTAGGCGCTGACGGTCGCGGAGGCGAAGAGGTTGTCCGCGTAGGCGGCGGCGCGCAGCTGCGGCAGGTGGACGACCACGGACTGGAAGGCCTCGTGGCGCCGGGGGAGCTCGCCGGACTTGTCGCTGGCCTCGTAGGCCGCGTTGTACGCCTTGAGGGCGGCGTCGGTGGTCGAGCGCGCCTTGGTGACGTCGTTGTTCGGGTCCTGCTTGGTGATCAGGGGTATGAGCGTCTTGTCGCGCTCGCCCTCCAGGGCCTCGGCGAGCTCGGTGGCGGCCTTGGCGAGGGTGGCGGTGCGCTGGGCGCGGTCGGCCTTGATGAAGCCGTCGATCGAGGTGTTGACGCGCAGTCCGCCGAAGACCAGGCCGATGACGACCGGGATCAGCAGGATCGCGATCAGTCGGGCGGGCACGCGCCAGTTGCGCGGGCGCACGAAGTCGTACCGGCTGCTCCTGGGACCGGTGTCGTCGGTCCCGGAGCCGTTGCCGTTGCCGCTGCCGGGGGTGGGGCCGGTGCCGGTGCCCGGTCCGGACGCGCGGTCCGTGCCGGGGTTGGGCTGCTGCGGTGCCGGGGCGGCCTGCGGCCGTTCCTCGGCCGGTGTGAACGCCGAGAACCCGCCCGGTTCCGGTGCGGTGCCGTTCGGCTCGCTCTGGCGGGGCTCGGAGCGCCGCTGCGGGGCGACCTGCTGCTTACGCCTCACTCGACAACTACCTCTCGGCCGACAGCCGGCCATGGATCAATCCAGCGCTACCCCCGGGGCCGCCCGCTCCGGGGAGCGGCAGCCGTACGGGATCCAGGGGTAGCTGGAATTTCAGCACGTGCAGGGATGGGGGACAAACAGCTGCTGGTGGGCGATCCGTGCGGTGCAATTCAGGACATTCGCCGACATGTTGGCGCAAAACTGTGGTCTTCTGGCGCTGAGTGACGCTGATTCGCTACAAACAGTCATTGTTGATCACGAAATGCCTACCGAACTGTTATCCGCTGCTTATGAGGGGGTCTTGCGCGGGGCGCCCGGACGACACCCCTCCGCAAGCGAACGTGCCCCGGCGCCCCGCCGGCCTGACGGGGTGCCGGGGCCGCCGACCTCGGATTCCGCTCAGCGCAGGCGGGCGAGGAGGGCGTGTTCGACGAGGGTGATGAGGGCGCTCTTGGCGCTGTCGCGGCGTCGGGCGTCCAGGGTGATGACGGGGGTGTC
>NZ_JBHYUU010000340.1:0-4034 GCF_042749955.1 Kitasatospora sp. NPDC059462
CCGTGCGGCCTGCCGCCGACACCGCACCGCTCGCGGCGGCCCCGGCGTCCGGTGAGAAGAAGAAGGGCGGCTTCTTCAAGAAGCTCGGCATCGCCGCCCTGGTCGTCGTCCTGCTCATCGTGCTGTTCTTCATCGGGCTCGTCGTGGCGATCGTGTTCGCCGTCCGCCGGATCTTCCGCCGCCGCCGCGAGGCGTGACCCGCGCCGCCCGGCCACCGCACCCCGTGGTGGCGGGGCGGAGCGGTCGGCGCGGCCCGGTCACGAACGCCCGGGGGACGGCTCCGCCCCGCCCCGCGGCGCCCGCTCCCCGCGGCGCGGGCGCAGCAGCGGGCCGGCCAGGACCAGCGCACCCGCGACCGCGATGGCGGCGCGGGGACCGATGGCGCCGGCCAGCAGCCCGCCGAGCGCGGTGAGGACGGCGACGGCCGCCTGCTGGCCGATCGACCAGGCCGCCAGGGTGCGGGCCACGAGCCGCCGGGGCGTGCGTTCGAGCCGGTGGGCGGCGAGCACCGGGTTGTACAGGCTCATGTTGACGATGATCGCCAGCTCGACGGCGATCACGGTGACCAGGCCGGCCGTGCCGGGGCGCACGAAGGCCAGGCCGATCAGCCAGACCGCGCGCAGCGTGCCGACCACCCGGAGCACCCGGTGCCGGCCGTGGCGGGCGACCACCCGGGGGGCCAGCCGGGAGCCGATCAGCCCGCCGAGACAGGGAGCGGCGAAGGCCAGCCCGTACTGCCAGGGGGTGAATCCGAGCCGGCCGAGCAGCAGGACCGTCAGCAGCGGCTGGGTGGCCATGATCAGACCGGAGACGAGCAGGTTGTCGAGGTAGAGCGCCCGCAGCGCGGGATCCCCCAGGAGGTGCCGCCAGCCGTCGAGCACCGCGCCCGCCCGGATCCGTCCGCCGCCGGCCGGTCGCGGAGCGTCCTCCCGGCCGCCGATCGCGGCGATGCCCAGCGCGGACAGCAGATAACCGGCCGCGTCCGCCAGCACCGTGGCGACCGGCCCGAACAGGCCGATCGCCGCCCCGCCCAGCGGCGGCCCGATCGCGAGGGCGCTCCAGTTGGTGGACTCGAACCGCGCGTTGGCCACCAGCAGGTCCTCCGGCCGGACCAGGGCCTTGAGGAAGGCGCCACTGGCCGCGTTGAAAGCGATCTTGGCGGCCGCGACCACTGCGGAGACCACCAGCAGCTGGACGAAGCCCAGCCGGCCGAACGCGTGGGCGACCGGGATCGACGCCATGGCGGCGCACCTCACCAGGTCCGTCGCGATCATCACCCGCCGCTTGCGCCGGAACTCCACCCACGGCGCGAGCGGCAGCGCGATCAGCGCACCGACCGCCGGGCCGGCCGCGGACAGCGCGGACACCTCGGCGGGCCCCGCGTGCACCACCAGCACGGCGATCAGCGGCAGCGCCCCGAACCCGAGGCCGGACCCGTAGGCGCTCGCCGCGTACGCCGCCCAGAGCCAGGCGAACCGCCGCCCCAGCGCTCCTCCGCCCGTCATGCCGCACCCTCCCCGCACAAACGACTGTTGCCGGGGCAGAGCCAAGCGGGCCGTGAAGCAGCAGGTCAAACAACCGGTCCACCCGATCTGAACAACCACAGGTTGTTCACTAGGGTGGTGCGCCATGGACCTCGAAGCCGTACGCACCTTCGCCGCCGTCGCCGGGGCGGGCCAGTTCCAGAAGGCCGCCGCCGACCTGTCGATCACCCAGCAGGCCGTTTCCAAGCGCATCGCCGCCCTGGAGCGCGATCTCGGGGTACGGCTGTTCAACCGCACCCCGCGCGGCGCCGAACCCACCATCGACGGGCAGGCGTTCCTGCCGCACGCGCGCGAACTGCTGCGCGTCGCCGAGCGCGCGGTCGCCTCCGTGCACGCCGGGCGCCGTCCGCTGCGCGTCGATGTGATCAGTTCACGCGGCGCGGGCTCGGGCCTGATGCGCGGCTTCCACCGGACCCACCCGGAGATCGAGCTGGACGTGCTGACGCTGCTGGAGATCGGGGCCGCCGTCGGCGCCATCGAGTCGGGCGCGATCGACGCGTCCTTCCGGGCCGTCGCCATGCCCGGCGGACGCCTGCCGGACTCCGTCGCGTCCGTCCGGGTCGCCGACGAGCCACTCCAGCTGCTCACCGGCCCGGGCCACGCGCTGGCCGACGCCCGGTCGGTGACCCTCGCCGAGCTCGCCGGGCACCGGATCTGGATGCCCGGCCTGCTCCCCGGCTCCGAGTGGGCCGCCTACTACGACGACCTGGTCGCCGCGTTCGGCCTCACCATCGAGGCGACCGGCCCGAACTTCGGCTCCGACGCCCTCCTCGACACCGTCGCCGACACTCCGGCCCTGGCCACCTTCATGGGCGGCCTGACCCGCCTGGTCTGGCCCGCCGGCCACGGCCTGCGCCTGATCCCGGTGACCGACCCGGTGCCGGTCTACCCGCACGCGCTCCTCTGGCACCGCGACAACCCCCACCCGGCCCTGCCCGCCCTGCGCGCCCACCTCGCCACGGCCTCACCCGCCCATGACGCCCCCGGCACCTGGCGGCCGGACTGGGTGGTCCCGCACTGAGCGGCCGGGGGGGGCGACGCCCGGGCCGGGCCCTACGCGTGGACCCGCTCGAACACGAAGGTGGACCGGCCCAGGTCGTCGAGCGCGGGCAGCACCTCGACCGGGCCGTGCGCGCCCTCCGCCGGGGCGAGCCACACCACGCCCTGCCGCGAGCGGACCTCGTAGCCGTCCACGGTCCCGTCGACCGCGGTCAGCTCCCACTCCTCGGCGTGCTCCTGCCCGACGAGCAGGGCGACCAGCGGCCCCGCCGGCGCGTCGTTCCCGATGCCGGTGGGGGCGCGCTTGGCGTACAGCTTGTGGCGCCCGCCGGGCAGCGCCTCGACGATCCACACCGCGTTCTCGTCGTCGGTCGCGGCGAACACCGCCTTGGGCGCCAGGTCGAAGGTCTCCGTCCTGGCGCGGCCGACCGGCCGGCCGGCGTTGCGGATCCTGTAGGGGCCGGAGTCCAGGGTCATCGGTGCGGTCCGTCCTGCGCGGGGGCGTGCGGTACACGGACGTTCTACGCGCCACCCGGTCCGGTCCGGGCGAGGACCCGCGCGCGGGCCACCCGAAAGAGTGGCGGCCCCCCGCGGGGCGCCGTCAGACGGCGTGCAGGCCGTGGGCGGTGAACACGGCGCGGGCGGCGGCGGTCTGCTCGGCGGTGGGGACCGGGGTGCCGGCGAGGGGGAAGTCGAGGCCGAGGGCGCTCCACTTGGCGGCGCCGAGCTTGTGGAAGGGCAGCACGTCGACGCGGGTGACGTTGCCGAGCGAGGCGGCGAAGGCGGCGACGCCCTCGACGTTGCCGGTGGGGTCGGTGAGGCCGGGGACGAGCACGAAGCGGACGTGGACCTCCGTACCGAGACCGGCCAGGCGGCGGGCGAAGTCCAGGGTGGGCGACAGCCGGCGCCCGGTCACCCGGCGGTACAGCGCGCGGTCCCAGGACTTGAGGTCCAGCAGCACCAGATCGGTGTCCGCGAGCAGGGCGTCGGTGGCGCGGGTGCCGAGGTAGCCGGAGGTGTCCAGGGCGGTGTGCAGCCCGAGCTCGTGCTTGAACCGGTGCAGCAGTTCCCCGGTGAGGGCGGGCTGGAGCAGCGGCTCGCCGCCGCTGACGGTCGCGCCGCCGCCGGAGGCACGGATGAAGGCGGTGTACCCGGCGGCCTCCCGGACGACCTCGTCGGCGGTCACCGGGCGGCCGTCGGCCAGGTAGCGGGTGTCGGGATTGTGGCAGTACTGGCAGCGCAGCGGGCAGCCGGCCAGGAAGGCGACGAAGCGGGTGCCGGGGCCGTCGACGCCGGTGGACAGGTCCCAGGAGTGCAGCATGCCGGTCACCGGCGCGGTGGGGACGTCGTCGGTCATGGGGATCTCCCTCGGAGGGTGGTGCGCCGCCCGCCCCCCCGGCCGGGGGGGGGGCCGGCGGGGCCGGGCCCCGGCCAAAACCGGGTGGTATTAAAAAAAGTACCGTGCCGCCGCCCGCCAAAGGTTTAAAAAGG
>NZ_JBHYUU010000341.1:0-4033 GCF_042749955.1 Kitasatospora sp. NPDC059462
GTATTACGACTCGCACGCGCGGGGCTACTCCTAGGGTTGCGGTCACGCGGGGTGTGTGGGGCGCGGGCCCCCCGCCCCCGGGGAGGGGACGACGGGCCGTCGCGGGGCGCCGGGGGCGCGGTGGCTCAGATGAGGCCGAGCTCCTGGACCGCGTCGCGCTCCTCGGTCAGCTCCTTGACCGAGGCGTCGATGCGGGCGCGGGAGAAGTCGGAGATCTCCAGGCCCTGGACGATCTCGAACCTGCCGTCCTTGGTGGTGACCGGGAAGGAGGAGATCAGGCCGGCCGGGACGCCGTAGGAGCCGTCGGAGACGACGCCCATGGAGGTCCAGTCGCCCTCGGCGGTGCCGTTGACCCAGGTGTGCACGTGGTCGATGGCGGCGTTGGCGGCCGAGGCGGCCGAGGAGGCGCCGCGGGCCTCGATGATGGCGGCGCCGCGCTTGGCGACGGTCGGGATGAAGTCGTTCTCCAGCCAGGCCTGGTCGCTGCCGACGGCCTCGAAGGCCGGCTTGCCGGCGACCTCGGCCTGGAAGATGTCCGGGTACTGGGTGGCGGAGTGGTTGCCCCAGATGGTGACGCGCTTGATGTCGGAGACCAGGGCGCCGGTCTTGGCGGAGAGCTGGCCGACGGCGCGGTTGTGGTCCAGGCGGGTCATCGCGGTGAAGCGCTCGGCCGGGACGTCCGGGGCGTTGCGCTGGGCGATCAGGGCGTTGGTGTTGGCCGGGTTGCCGACGACCAGGACCTTGATGTCGTCCGCGGCGTGGGCGTTGATGGCCTTGCCCTGCGGGCCGAAGATGCCGCCGTTGGCCGACAGCAGGTCGCCGCGCTCCATGCCGGCGGTGCGCGGACGGGCGCCGACCAGCAGGGCGACGTTGGCGCCGTCGAAGGCCACGTTCGGCTGGTCGGTGATGGTGATGTCGCGCAGCAGCGGGAAGGCGCAGTCGACGAGCTCCATGGCGGTGCCCTCGGCGGCCTTGAGGCCCTGCGGGATCTCCAGGAGGCGCAGGTTCACCGGGACGTCGGCGCCGAGCAGGTGGCCCGAGGCGATGCGGAAGAGCAGCGCGTAGCCGATCTGGCCGGCGGCTCCGGTGATGGTGACGTTGACGGGGGTGCGGGTCATTTCTACCTTCTCCAGCAAATCGCCAGGTGCCCCAGGCACGTTCGGCGCGCCGGAGCCGCGGACGGTCTCTCGACATCGAGAGAACCGGCGTCAGGGTATCGCAAAGGGAAGCGTACGCCTCGGGCGAGGTCGTGACTGGTTGGTCACAGACGATGACGGCCCCCGCCCGGGCTCCGGGCGGGGGCCGTGCACGACCGGCCGGGCGGCGGCGCGCCGGCGGCGGCGGTGCGCTAACGGCGCGGACGGCCGATCAGCTGGCCGATGTTGTCCAGCAGCGGGAACTCCAGCCACGGGTTGGGCTGGGCCATCAGGGTCAGCAGCACGATCGACACGCCGAGGAAGGTCAGCACGATCACGTCGGTGAACCGGCTGCGGACCGCCAGCATGCCGACCTCCGGCAGCACCAGCCGCAGCAGCGCGCCGAGCAGCACCCCGCCGCCGACGACCAGCAGCCCGTACTTGAAGCCGTCCTGGAAGTCGGCGAACCAGGTGATCGCGAGACCGGCGCCGACCACCAGCAGGACCACCGTTATCGGCCACTGCCGCACCGGCAGCGCGTGGTCGCGCCCGAGCGCGGCCGACGAGCCCTCGGGGGGCAGGGTGCCGGTGGTCCTCACCGGCCTGCGCCGGGTCCGCCGCGGTTCGGTCATGGCTTCCCGTCCTTCGGGATCGTCGTTCGCGGGATCGTCGTTCGTCGGGCGGGCGGGATCAGACGCCGGCCTGGCGCTCGGCCGCCACCACGATGTTGTTCAGCAGCATGGCGCGGGTCATCGGGCCGACGCCGCCGGGGTTCGGGGAGATCCAGCCGGCCACCTCGGCCACGCCCGGGTGGACGTCGCCGACGATCTTGCCCTCGCTGCGGCTGACGCCGACGTCCAGCACGGCCGCGCCGGGCTTGACGTCCTCCGGCTTGACCAGGTGCGGCACGCCGGCGGCGGCCACGATGATGTCGGCCTGGCGCAGGTGGTGGGCGAGGTCGCGGGTGCCGGTGTGGCAGAGGGTGACGGTGGCGTTCTCGCTGCGGCGGGTGAGCAGCAGGCCGATCGAGCGGCCGACGGTGACGCCGCGGC
The DNA here is from genome assembly GCF_042749955.1 of Kitasatospora sp. NPDC059462. Taxonomy (NCBI): domain Bacteria; kingdom Bacillati; phylum Actinomycetota; class Actinomycetes; order Kitasatosporales; family Streptomycetaceae; genus Kitasatospora; species Kitasatospora sp. NPDC059462. Next base: position 2,189 of record NZ_JBHYUU010000341.1, read on the forward strand.
CGACCACGACCACCTCGGCGCCGTCGATCGGCACGTCGTGGCGGCGCAGCAGCTCGACGATGCCGAGCGGGGTGCAGGGCAGCGGGCCCTCGATGCCCAGCGCGAGGCGGCCGAGCGAGGTCGGGTGCAGGCCGTCCGCGTCCTTGTCCGGGTCCATCAGCTCCAGGACCGGGTTCTGGTCGAGGCCCTTGGGCAGCGGCAGCTGGACGATGTAGCCGGTGCAGGCGGGGTCGGCGTTGAGCTCCCGGACGACGTTCTCGACGTCCTCCTGGGTGGCGGTGGCGGGCAGCTCGCGCTGGATCGAGGCGATGCCGATCTCGGCGCAGTCCCGGTGCTTGCCGTTGACGTACCAGCGGCTGCCCGGGTCGTCGCCGACCAGGACGGTGCCGAGGCCGGGCACGACGCCCTTCGCCTGGAGGGCCGCCACGCGGGCGGCGAGTTCGGACTTGATCGCGGCCGCGGTGGCCTTGCCATCGAGAATCTGGGCAGTCATGACCCCATTCTCCCGGATCCGGACCGGCTCGTGCGCCACCGGTCCCCGGGCCGGAGGAGGCCGGCCCGGGAGCGGGGCCGGGCGGAACGGGGGGTGGACGAACGGGTACGGAACGTCCGGGTCGTATTGCGGTTGCGCCACAGTCCGGCCCGACGCGCGGAGGCGGCTGGACAGGGCCGGGCCGGGCGGTCGACGATATGCGGGCATTCCCCGCCGCATCCGGCCCGGTGACGGGCCGACGGACAGACCCGGCGGGGGCGTACCCGGGGGAAGAACGAAGTGAGCCGACCAGACCGCACCGCGCCGACGACCGACCGCCGCCGCGGCACGCCCCTCACCGGCAGAGCGTCCCGGCTCCCGTCCGCCCGCTTCCCACGGTCCTGAGCGGGGGCGCGCACCCGGCTGCTCACGCCCCCGGTGTCAGTGCGCCCCGCTAACGTCCCGTCCGACCGGCCACCCGACCCGCCGGTCCGTTCCGGGTCCGCTGTCCCGTCCCCACCCGTCCCCATCTGCCCGGAGGCATCGATGAGCTACCCGCCCGACCCGAACAACCCGCAGCAGCCCCAGCAGCCGCCGCAGCAGGCCTACGGCTACCCGCAGCAGGCCCCGCCGGCCGCCGGGTACGGCTACCCCCAGCAGCCGCCGGCCGCCCCCGGCTACGGCTACCCGCAGCAGCAGCCGCCGGCCTACGGCGTGCCGCCGCAGCAGGCGTACGGGTACCAGCCGATGCCGGGCACCATCCAGGCGAACAACGGCTACATCAACATCGCCCACCTCGGCACCGTGAAGATCGCCTCGATGGGCCAGCGCTTCCTGGCGCGGCTGATCGACGGTCTGGCGGTCGGCGCGGTCATCGCCCTGGTCATGGCGCTGGGCCTGGCCGGCACGCTCGGCATCGTCAAGGACACCGACGACTGTTCCCAGTACTCCTACGGGAGCCTCAGCTACAGCGACTGCATCCAGCAGCAGAACGACGCCGCGGCCGGCGTGTTCGCCACCATGATGATCATGATGGGCGTGCTGTCGCTGTTCAACCTGCTCTACGAGTGGCTGATGGTCTCCTTCGCCGGCGCCACCCTGGGCAAGATGGCCATGGGCCTGCGCGTGGTCAAGGAGAGCAACGGCCAGACCCCGGGCCTGGGCGGCGGCTTCATCCGCTTCATCATCCCGATCGTCGGCGTCTTCCTCTGCTACATCGGCGCGCTGCTGGTCTACCTGTCGCCGTTCTTCGACAACTCCGGGAAGCTGCAGGGCTGGCACGACCGTGCCTCCTGCTATATGTTGATTATGTAGTTACGCGGGAGGTACGGTTGTTTTTATGTGCCAGGGACCCTCTGTGGATGTAGCCGGGC
>NZ_JBHYUU010000342.1:0-4008 GCF_042749955.1 Kitasatospora sp. NPDC059462
GTCCGCGCCCCCGCCGGGTCCGTGGTGCGCCGCTACCGTCCTTCGTCGATCAGCCCGAACTCCTCCAGCAGCGCGCCGACCTCCGTCGCCTCCATCCGGTGGAGCAGCCGCTTGCGCAGGAACTCCGGGCCGGGCAGGCTCAGTTCGGCGCCGTCGCGCAGCCGGCTGGTCGCCGCGAGCAGCTTGCGCACGTCGTAGGTCGAGTTGAACACCTCGGGGACCCCGCGCTCGACGTCCAGCAGCCGGTAGGCGGCCTCCATGCCGGTGCGCACCGAGTACTCGGTGGTGAAGATGCAGTCCCGCCCGGTCTCCGCGAACTGGCCGATGAACGCGAAGTTCACCGCGCCGTCCGGCACCACCTGCGGCCGGTCGCCGGCCTTGCGCGGCAGGAAGAACGAGGTGACGTAGGGCATCATCACCGGCACGCAGCGCGCGGCCCCGGCGGCCAGCTCGGGGATCTCCGCCTCGGGGACGCCCAGGTGGTACAGCCACTCCTGGGTGATCTCCTCGCCGGTGCAGTCCTGCATCGGCTTGCGGACGAAGTCGCCCGGCCGGTCGACGAACAGCGAGTACAGCCAGACCACGATCTGGTCGGCCGGCTGCTGCTTGAAGTGCGGCTGGCGGTTGACCGTCCAGCTCAGCAGCCAGGAGGAGTCCCGGGCGGTGACGATGCCGCCGGTGACCACGCCGCCGCTGAACGGGTCGCGCTTGGCGACCTGCTGGATGTAGCGGGGGATGCGCGGGTCCAGGGTGGTGACGGTGGCCGACTCCCACTTGCTCTGCGGGATGTTGCCGCAGAACACCTCGGGGTGGCCGAACTCCGGGTCCTTGGCGGCGATCCGCCGCCACAGGTCCCAGGCCGGGGCCGGGCCCTCGTTCAGCCGGGCCGGGGTGTGCTGGTCGCCGTTGTCGGAGTTCTCGGTGAGCGAGCCGATGGTGGTGAACACCAGGTCGTCCTCGCCGAGTTCGACGCCGCCGGGCTTGCCGGCCTCGGTCCAGTGGATCCGGGTGGCCCGCTTGTGCCCGGGCGTGAGGTCGAAGTCGATGTCGGTGACCTCGGTCTCGTAGCGGAAGGTCACGCCCTGGTCCATCAGCCAGCGGGTCAGCGGCAGCACCATCGACTCGTACTGGTTGTACTTGGTGAACTTCAGCGCGGAGAGGTCCGGCAGGCCGCCGACGTGGTGGACGAAGCGGTGCAGGTAGAGCTTCATCTCCAGGGCGCCGTGCCACTCCTCGAAGGCGAACATGGTCCGCCAGTACAGCCAGAAGTTGCTGTCCAGGAAGTCGCGGCCGAAGACCTCGTCGATCCGCTTGCCCTCGACCTCCTCGCGGGTGGCGAGGAAGATCCGCACCAGGTCCTTCTGCGCCCGGTCGTTCAGCGCGAACAGGCCGTCGGTGCGGGCGTCCCTGCCCCGCTGCTCGGTGACCCGCTGGAGGGAGAAGTTCGGGTCGTCCTTGTTCAGCCAGTAGAACTCGTCGAGCACCGAGGCGCCCTCGACCTCCAGCGAGGGCACCGAGCGGAAGAGGTCCCACAGGCACTCCATGTGGTCCTCCAGCTCCCGGCCGCCGCGCACCACGAAGCCCTTCTCCGGCTCCTTGATGCCGTCCAGCGCGCCACCGGGCAGCCGCAGCCGCTCCAGGACGGTGATCCGCTCGCCGGGCATCTGCGCATCGCGTACCAGGAACGCCGCACCCGCGAGCGACGCCAGCCCCGCGCCGACGAACCAGGCGCTCGCCCGGTCGGCCCGCTCGGGCTTGCGCGGCCTGGCGAACGCTTCGTAGTTCCCGCTGCTCCAGTACACGTGCACTCCTTCGATCGGTGAACAGCCGCCCGCGCGCCGGGGCGGACCTCGCCCACGCTCGCCAACGGTCCCTGCGACGGCAACGCGGCTGGACCGAACGGGTGACACCCCGCCGGCCGGCCACCGCGTGCCGTGATCACCACACTGCTCCCGGACGGGGGAGCGGCGGATCGGACCACCGGGACCCGATCGAGGACCGGAGGTCCCGGGCCGGCCGGGCGCTTGGTCCCGGTTTCGGCCGTTGTGCCGCGGGGCAGGGCCGGGTGCCCCCGTGGCGGCCGAGGGCCCACGAACAGCCCACCCGGGGTGTCCCTGCGGCCGGGGCGGACGATCCTCGTGCCATGGCCTCGATCGTCGTGCTCTACGAGCTGGAACCCGCCCGGGCGCTCGGCCCCGACGGGGTCGAGCCCGCCGTGGCGGCCGTGCACGCCGCCGGGGCGGACCCGGACGTGCCGGAGGACCCGCTGCCGCGCACCCTGTGCGGGCGCGACACCGCGGACATGGAGCACGCGCACTTCCGGCCGGGGCTGGGCGAGCCGTGGTACCCGCCGGCGCTCGCCGAGCAGCGCTGCCGGGAGTGCGAACGGGCGCTGCGGGCCCGGTAACGGACGGCGGGCCCCCGCCGGGCGGGGGGCCGGCCACCGAATCCGGCCGGGGGGTTTCCCCCAGGGAAGTCGGAGGCCGTCCCCAGCGCGCCGCCGCCGTCGCCACCGTGATGATCAACTCACCGGGGAGTTCCCCGGGACCTACGAGTCGAGGAGTGGTCGGAGCGATGGCAGCGAGCAAGCGGATCGGGCGGCGGGGACTGCTGGCGGCGATGGCGGCCGTGGCGGCCGTGGCCGTGCTGGCCCCGGTGACGGCGGTCGCCGCCCCGGTGGAGACGGTGGTCACGGCGGACAGCCGGGCGGCGGCGGCCGTCCGCGCCCTGGACCGGGTGGCCCAGCCGCTGCGGACCACCGAACCCGGCGGCCGCACCACCGACCTCCGCGCACTGGCCACGATGATCGGCGACGCCCGGGTGGTCGGCCTCGGCGAGGCGACCCACGGCTCCCACGAGTTCTTCGCGATGAAGCAGCGGCTCTTCCGCCACCTCGTCGAGGAGAAGGGCTTCACCACCTTCGCCCTGGAGACGAGCTGGACCAGCGGACTGCTGATCGACGCGTACGTCCAGGGCGGCCCCGGCGACGCGCGGCAGATCGTCAAGGACGCCCTGGGCGGCAGCCCCTGGGAGCGGGAGGAGTTCGCCGACCTGATCTCCTGGATGCGCGCGTACAACCGCAGCCACCCGCAGCGCCCGGTCCACTTCCTGGGCGACGACATCGGCGCGCCGAAGCTCGGCGACGCCGTCTTCGAGCGGGTCGTCTCCTACGTCCGGCAGGCCAGGCCGGACGCCGTGCCGCAGCTCGACGGGCTCTACGCCGGCCTGCGGCCCCTGGACGACATCATCGCCCACCTCGGCCGGCCGCTCGCCGAGCGCCGGGAGAACGCCGCCCGGGCCCAGCAGGCGCTCGACCTGGTCACCGCGAGCGGCACCCCCGGCGACGACGCGTACGAGTGGGCGGTGCAGCACGCCCGCAACATCGCCCAGACCTTCGCCTTCGCCACCCTCGACATGGCCGACCCGAACTCCGTCTCCGCCGCGGAGCAGCTGCGCGACCGGGCCATGGCCGACAACACCGCCTGGTGGCAGCGCCGCACCGGCGGCAAGGTCCTGCTGTCGGCGCACAACGGGCACGCCGGGTACCTGTCCAGCGACCCCTTCCTCTACCCCGTGCCGCAGGGCTCCCACCTGCGCGACGCCTACGGCAGCGGCTACGTGGCCATCGGCTTCACCTTCGACCGCGGGTCCTTCCTCACCAACGACGCGGTGCTGACCGGTGGCTGGAAGTCCGTCACGGTTCCGCCGGCCACACCGGACATGAACGAGTACACCCTCGACCGGGTCCGCCACCGCGACTACTACGTCGACCTGCGCACCGTGCCCGAGGCGGCCCGCGACTGGCTGGACGTCAGCCGCCCCACCTACGACGCCGGCTCGGTGTTCATCAGCGACCCGATGCCGCGGCTCGCCGTCGGCCGGGCCTACGACGTCCTCATCCACCTCAACGAGGTGCACGCGGCCCGCAAGCTCTGACCGGCCGCCCGGCGGGGCGCGGCGCCGCGCCCCCGCGGGCCGGGCGGGGGGTCGCGGCGGGCGGGGGGGGTG
>NZ_JBHYUU010000343.1:0-3821 GCF_042749955.1 Kitasatospora sp. NPDC059462
GGCCGGGGCACCGCCGTCAGCGGACCGTTCTCACGCCTCCCGGCGGGCCTTCTTCGCCCGGGCGGCGAACGCCTGGGCGGGCAGCGCCGCGGCGGTGAGCGCGCGCCGGTCGACCTTGCCGTTCGTGGTGACCGGCATCCGGTCGACCACCGCCCACAGCACGGGCACCATGAACGACGGCAGCTGCCCGGCCAGCCGGTCCCTCAGCTCGACGGGCGTGACGGCCGTCCCCGGGGCGAGCCGGACGGCGGCGAGCAGCCGCTTGTCGGCGCCGCCCTCGGCGACGGTGACGACGGTGTCCTCGACCTCGGGGAAGCCGTTCAGCACGTCGCTGATCGCGGTGAGCTCGATGCGGTAGCCGCGGACCTTCACCTGGTGGTCGGTGCGGCCGAGGAACCGGATCCGGCCGTCCCGGTCCAGCCGGACCAGGTCGCCGGTGCGGTAGATCCGCTCGGGGACGTCGGGGGAGAAGTGACCGAAGCACCGGTCGGTCTCCTCCTTGTTGTTGACGTAGCCGGTGGCGAGGCCCTCGCCGCCGGTGTACAGCTCGCCGACGGCCCCCGGCGGCAGCAGCCTCGCCCGCCGGTCCAGGACGTAGACGCGGGTCCCGGGCACGGGGGTGCCGATCGGCAGCGGGCCGTCGACGTGCGCCGGCTCCCGGACGGTGTGGAACGTCGTGAACGCCGTGTTCTCGGTCGGGCCGTAGGCGTTGGTGACGGTCAGTCCGGGGTGGTCCGCGAGCGCGCGCGCGACGTGCTCGTGGGGTATGACGTCCCCGCCGCTGAGGAGGTGGCGCAGGGTGCCCAGCGAGGCCGGCGCGAACTCCTGGACGAGCCGGAAGAGACCGGCCGTCAGCCAGGCCACGGTCACCTCGCGCTCCGCGATGAACGCGCCGAGCTCGCCCGGCGACAGCAGACCCGGCGGGCAGACTTCCAGGGCCGCCCCGGCCAGCAGCGCGCCCCAGAGCTCGAACGTCGAGGCGTCGAAGGCCAGCGTGGACAGGCGCAGCACCCGTTCGTCCGGCCCGAGCATCAGGTAGTCGGCCTCGTGGACCAGCCGGATGACGCCGCGGTGCGGGATCGCCACGCCCTTGGGCTCGCCGGTGGAGCCGGAGGTGAAGGCGATGTAGGCGAGCCGCTCCGGGTCGGCCGGGGCCGGTGGCACCGGGTCGGTGCCGAGCTCCCAGTCCGGCTGCCAGGGCGCGGTCACCGGCACGCCGTGCCGCCGGACCCCGTCGGCGTCCGCCTCGCCGACGATGGCGGCGGCCGGCGTCGTCCTGGCGACGATCTTCGCGGTGTGCGCCTCGGGCTGGGCGAGGTCCACGCCGATGTACACGCCGCCGGACCAGAGCGTGCCCAGGACGGCGACCGCCTCCGCCGCCGACCGCGGGACCGCCACCAGGACGGCGTCGCCGTCCCGGACGCCGGCGGCGCGCAGCCGCCGCGCCTGCTCGGCCGCCGCGCGGGCCAGTTCGGCGTAGGTCAGGGACGTCCGCCCGTCGCGGACCGCCACCCGGTCGGGGTGACGCTCCGCCACCGCGCGGAACAGCTCGTCCAGCGAGGCGGACGGGAAGTCGGCGGCGGTCTCGTTGAGGCGTCGCAGGGTGTGCAGCCCGTCGGGGGAGATGCACCGGACGTCCCCCAGGGTGCGGCCGTCGCCGGCCGCCCGGGCGAGCTGCTCCACCGCCGCCAGGTAGGTGCGGACGAAGCCCCGTGCCTCCTCCGGGCTCCACAGGTCCGTCGCGTAGGCGGCGTGGCCGGCGTCGACCGCCCCCTCCGGCCCGAACCGGACGCTGAGGTCGAAGCGGGTGTCGTCGTCGTGGGCGCCGAAGGCGGCCTGGACCAGCGGGTGGCCCGGGCCGGAGGACTCGATGCCCAGGTGTGCCACGAGCTGCGGGAAGGTGACGCCGTCGGCCTCCAGGCTCCAGGCGAGCGAGTCGTGGACGGTGCCGACGAAGGCGTCCGGGGTGCGGTCGTCGTCGATGTCGATGCGCACCGGCCGGAGGTCGCCGGCGGGCGAGGCGACGCCCACCAGCAGCCGCTCGGCACCGGTGAGCCGGCCCAGGGCCAGGCCGAAGGCGGCGAGCAGGAAGGTGGAGGGGCTCACCTCCAGGGCCCGGGAGCGGGCCAGGACGGCCTGCGCCGTGTCGGCCGGGAGCTCGACGGGCAGCCGCCCGGTGGCCGTGTCCTCGCGGTGGGTCCGCGGCCGGTCGGCCGGGATCTCCAGGGCCGTCGGCACGCCGGCCAGCCGCTCGGCCCACGCGTGCGCGCCGGCCTCAGGCGCCATCGGGGGACTCCCCGCTCGCCTGCCGCATCCGGGCGAGCAGGTCCGCCTGGCCGCTGATGGTGTCGGCCTGGATGACGTCCAGGGTCTTGAGCCGCACCCCGCCGGCCTTGGAGAGGAGCTCGATGAGCACGAACAGCCGGTGCGAATCGCCCCCGCACTCGAAGAATCCGATGTCGTCGTCCGGTTCGAAATCCAGGATTTCCCGCCAGGTCGAGCGGACGAGGCCGAGGAGATCGGACGGATCGCTGAATTCGTGGTCAGCGGATTGCGAAGGCAAGTTCTCCATCACCAGCACCTTTTTCGATTTTTCACCGACCTGCCACGATATCGGCGGGGCCGGTTCCGGGGCGATATGAGAAACGCACCAATCGTCGTGCGTTCCGCACGTCTCGTGCGCCGGGACTCTCCGCCGGGCCGGATACGAAATAGATTCGGAGCGCGTGTGTCCCGGCGCGGCGCGCGGGGACACGTCCGATCGGATACGAGCGAGTACGTGGGAGAGTTGCGATGCCCCTGGACCGACTGCTCCGGCACCTGATCGCCTGGCAGAGCTCGGACGGCGTCCCGGTCCCGGACCGCGAACTGCCCGTCGACCGGGCCCGCGAACGGTACCTGGTGAACGCCGTGCGCCCGCTCTCCGACGCCGACCGCCGCGGCCCGGTCGTGGTCGCGGAGGACCGGCTGACCGACGGCCCGGACGGAACGGCGCTGCGGCTCAGGGTCTACACCCCGCAGCCGGCCGAGCGGGCCGGGACCAGGGTGGTCACCTATCTGCACGGCGGCGGGTGGGTGATGGGCGACCTCGACAGCCACGACCGGGCCTGCCGGATCCTGGCGGCGTCCCTGGGGGCGGTCGTGGTCGCGGTCGACTACCGGCGGGCGCCGGAGTCCCCGTACCCCGCGCCGCTGCACGACGCGACGGCCGCGGCCCGCTGGACGGCCCGGGCCTTCCCCGGCCGGGCGCACGTGATCGCGGGCGACAGCGCCGGGGCGAGCCTCGCCCTCGGGACCGCCCTGCGGGCCCGTGACCTCGGCTTCGCCGCCCAGCTCCTGATCTACCCGCCGGTCGACCCGAGCCTCGCCCTGGTCTCGTCCAGCCCGCACGCCGAGGGGTACCTGCTGACCGCCGAGGACATGGCCTGGAACTACGCGCAGTACGTCCCCGACGCGCGGCAGCGGGCCGACACCGCCGTGGACCTGCTGAACGCGGACCTCCGGGGCCTGGCGCCGACGGTCGTGGCCACCGCCGAGTACGACCCGCTGCACGAGGAGGGCGCGGAGCTGGTGGCGCGGATGCAGGCCGCGGGCGTCGACGCCCGGCTGGTCACGGGGGAGGGGCTGGTGCACGGCTTCCTGCTGATGCAGGACATCGTGCCGGCGGCGGCGGCCTGCACCGAGCGGGTCGTCAAGGAGCTGGACGCGCTGCTGGGGCCCTGAACGGCCCGGAAGGCGGTCCGCCGCCGGGGTCCGTGGGGGGCACCGGCGGCGGACCGCGCGCGCGCCCGGGGCGCGGCGCCCGGCACGGGACCAGTTAG
>NZ_JBHYUU010000344.1:0-3746 GCF_042749955.1 Kitasatospora sp. NPDC059462
CCCTCGGGCGTTCGGCTGCTGCTACTTGTTGGCGATCAGCGTCAGTCCGTAGAGGACGGCCGCACCGCAGACGGCGAAGCAGGCGTACGCGCCGGCCAGGGCCAGCTTGCCGCCGGCCACCGCGGCGCCCGGGCCGGCCGCCTCGCGGCGCGCGCTGAGCGCGGCCTCGCGGCGGGACAGCGCCAGGATACCGAGGGCGAAGACGGCGACCACGCCGACGGTGATGCCGAAGCTGACACCGGCGGTCTGGGCCAGGGCGTTCCACTTGATGTGCATGGGGGTTCCAGTTCCTCGGCCGGCGGCGGTCAGGCCGCGACCGTGGTCGAGGCGGGGGTGGTCGGGGCGGCGGGCACCGCGGCCGGGCTGACCTCGACCGGGGTGACGTCGGAGGTGTCGTCGACGGCGTTGACGTTGTCCGCGCCGACCGGCTGGCGGCGGGAGATGACCCACATCGCGGCCGAACCGGCCACCAGGGCGGCGCCGACCAGGGCGACGCCCCAGTTCCCGCGCTCGGCCAGGTAGGCGGCGAGTCCGCCGACGGTGGCGGCGGCCGGCAGGGTCAGGCCCCAGGTGTAGACCATGCGGCGGACCATGCCCCAGCGCAGCTCGGCCTTCGGGCCGCCGAGGCCGGCGCCCATGATGCCGCCGGAGCAGACCTGGGTGGTGGAGAGGCCGAAGCCCATGCTGGAGGAGGTCAGGATGACCGTCGCGGCGGCCGACTCGGAGGCGAAGCCCTGACGCGGGGTGATGTCCGCCAGGCCGCTGCCCATCGAGCGGATGATCCGCCAGCCGCCCATGTAGGTGCCGAGCGCGATCGCGGCGCCGGCCGAGACGATGACCCAGGTGGGGGGCAGCGCGCCCTTCGGCAGGGCGCCGACCGAGACCAGGGTCAGGGTGATGATGCCCATCGTCTTCTGGGCGTCGTTGGTGCCGTGCGCCAGCGAGATCAGCGAGGAGGAGAAGATCTGGCCGGTGCGGAAGCCCTTGCCGACGGTCTTCTCGTCGCTCTTGCGGGTGATCGCGAAGGCGAGCTTGGTGGCGCCCCAGGAGGCGAGGCCCGCCACCAGCGGGGAGGCGATCGCCGGGATGAGGATCTTGCTGACCACGGTGTCGAAGTTGACGCCGTTGGCGCCGACCCCGACGACGGTGGCGCCGATCAGGCCGCCGTAGAGCGCGTGCGAGGAGCTCGACGGCAGGCCGCGCAGCCAGGTCAGCAGGTTCCAGAGGATGGCACCCGCCAGTGCGGCGAAGATGATCTCCGGATGGATACCGGTCTTCTCGTTGACGATGCCACCGGAGATGGTGGTGGCGACCTTCACGGAGAGGAACGCGCCCGCGAAGTTGAGGAGGGCCGCGATGGCGACCGCGATCTTCGGCCGGAGGGCTCCCGTGGCGATGGAGGTGGCCATCGCGTTGGCGGTGTCGTGGAACCCGTTGGTGAAGTCGAAGGCGAGCGCCGTGATGATCACAACGGCCACCAGGAACGAGATGTGTTCCATACCCAAACAATCGTCGTAGTTGTCGCACTGACGTTGGTGTCGTGCGCGACGGTAGGGACGCTTGGTGAACGGAAGGTGAACTGGCCTCGGAATCGAGGTTCCGACGGTGTCCGAGGGGTTGCCGGGGCCTTTCCTGAGGGTGGCGTCCGCCGTGCTGAGCAGGACATTAGTGGAGATCCGTCCGCTTCGCCCCATTTGCTGAGAGTTGCCTCACAGGTAGGGCGAAAAATTCATCGGGCCGTACGGGCGCGGTCTGTTTCCGGCGAGTAACCCGTGGCAGGATCAGCCGGAGGTCCGGGGACGCCGGAACGCGGGCGGGCGGGGAGGACGAGATCCATGGGCGGGGCGGCACGGCGTGCGGAGCTGACGGACGGACGACCGGCGGGCGCACCGGCCGGCAGACGGCCGGCCTGGGTCCGCGCCGCGCTGCGCTGCGGAGCCGTCCTCGCGGCCGCCGCCCTGTCGCTGCCCCTGGCCACCGCCCAGGCCTGGGCCGACCCGGCTCCGGCCGTTCCCGCCGCTCCCGGAGCCCCCGTCGCCGACGCCGCCGGTGACCCGCTCGCCCAGGCCAAGGCCACCCTCGGCCCGCTGCTCGACCAGCTGCACACGCTCTACCAGGGCGCCGAGGCCGCGACCGAGCAGTACAACGCGGCCGTCGACAAGGTCGCCGTGCAGCAGGCCGCGGTCGTCGAGCTCAAGGGCAAGGTGGAGCGCCAGCAGAAGCAGGTCGACGCCGGCACCGACGTCGCCGCGCAGCTCGCCGCCGCCCAGTACCGCAACGGCTCCGCCTCCGCCTACGCCGAGCTGCTGCTCTCCAAGGACCCGTACGAGGCCGTCACCATCGCCGAGCTGCTCGCCGCCGCCAGCCGCTCGCAGTCCGAGTTCCTCAACAAGCTGACCGCCGACCGCGACGAGCTGAGCGTGCTGCAGAAGCAGAACGAGGAGGCCCTCAGCACCTCGCAGACGCTGGTCGCCCAGCAGGACGCCGCCAAGGCCAAGGTGGCCGCCGACCTCGCCGCCGTCGAGCAGCTGGTCTCCTCGCTCACCGGTGCCCAGCGCGCCGAGCTGGAGCAGGTCGAGAAGGCCAAGGCCGACGAGGCCCAGCTCGCCTTCCTCGCCACCGGCGTGCTCGGCCAGGGCGAGCGGACGCCGTCGCTGGCCGGCCGCGCCGCGGTCGCCTGGGCGCTCGCCCAGCTGGGCAAGCCGTACGTGTGGGGCGGCGCCGGGCCGGACGTCTTCGACTGCTCCGGGCTCACCTCCCAGGCGTGGCTGCACGCGGGCAAGCCGATCCCGCGCACCAGCCAGGAGCAGTGGGCGCAGCTCCAGCGCGTCCCGCTCAACCAGCTGCGGCCCGGCGACCTGATCATCTACTTCGAGGGCGCGACGCACGTCGCGATGTACATCGGCGGCGGGCTCGTGGTGCACGCGCCGCGGCCGGGCTCGTACGTCAAGGTCGGGCCGATCGGGGCCAACCCGATCCTCGGCGCCGTCCGGCCCGACCCGGACGGGACGGCCGACGAGGCGGGCGGCGCGTGGAAGGTGCCGGACCTGCCGGCCGGCTGGGACTCGGTCACCCCGATCGCGTCCAGCCCGCTGAACCAGCCGCCGGTCGACCCCGGGACGCCCGTGCCGCCGGTGGTGCCGGTGGTGCCGGTCACCCCGACCACCCCGGCCCCGGGCACGCCGGACCCGTCCGCCACCGGCACGCCGAGCACCGAGCCGGGTACCCCGGACCCGTCGGCCACGGGGACGCCGACCGGCACGCCGTCGGCCACGCCCACGGGCACGCCGACCGGTACGCCCACGGGCACGCCGACGGGCACGCCCACCGAGACCCCGACGGGGACTCCGACCGGCACCCCGACGGGGACGCCGACCGGGACGCCGACCGGCACCCCCACGGGCACGCCCACCGAGACCCCGACCGGCACCGGCACCGGCACCGGCTCGCCCACCGCCACCGGCTCCTCCACCGCCACGGCCTCCGGCAGCGCCCCTGCTTCCGCCTCCGCCTCCGCTTCGGGAAGCCTCTCGCCCACCCAGAACTGACCCACAAAGAGGCCGGGCTTCGCGACCCCTCGCGAAGGCCCGGCCTCTCCCATCCCCACGCGGCTGCGCCTTGCCGCTGCCGGGGGCTTCGCCCTGGCGGCTTCGGCTGCGCCTTGCCGCTGCCGGGGGCTTCGCCCTGGCGGCTTCGGCTGCGCCTTGCCGCTGCCGGGGGCTTCGCCCTGGCGGCTTCGGCTGCGC
>NZ_JBHYUU010000345.1:0-3697 GCF_042749955.1 Kitasatospora sp. NPDC059462
GGGGCGGGGGGCACCCGCGCCCCCCGGGGGGGCGGGTGGGCGGGGGGCCCGGGGCTCCCCCCCGCCCCGCACCCCCGGGGCCCGGGTTCAGCGGTGACGCGGTGACCGCCCGGGTCAGCCGAGGTTGGCGAGCGCCTCGTTGAGGGTCTTCGACGGGCGCATCACGGCCGCGGCCTTGGCCGGGTCCGGCTGGTAGTAGCCGCCCAGGTCGACCGCGGAGCCCTGCACCGCGATGAGCTCCTCGACGATGGTCTGCTCCTGCTCGGTGAGCGCCTTGGCCAGACCCTCGAAGGCCTGCGCGAGCGCGGCGTCCTCGGTCTGCTTCGCCAGCTCCTGGGCCCAGTAGGTGGCCAGGTAGAAGTGGCTGCCGCGGTTGTCGATGCCGCCGAGGCGACGGCTCGGCGACTTGTCCTCGTTGAGGAAGGTGCCGGTGGCGCGGTCCAGCGTGTCGGCCAGCACCTGGGCGCGGGCGTTGCCGGTGGTGCGGGCCAGGTGCTCGAAGCTCGCGGCCAGCGCGAAGAACTCGCCCAGGCTGTCCCAGCGCAGGTAGTTCTCCTTGACCAGCTGCTGGACGTGCTTCGGGGCGGAGCCGCCGGCGCCGGTCTCGAACAGGCCGCCGCCGTTGATCAGCGGGACGACCGACAGCATCTTGGCGCTGGTGCCCAGCTCCAGGATCGGGAACAGGTCGGTCAGGTAGTCGCGCAGCACGTTGCCGGTGACCGAGATGGTGTCCTCGCCGCGGCGGATGCGCTCCAGCGAGAACGTGGTGGCGTCGACCGGGGACTTGATCTCGATCTGCAGACCGGCGGTGTCGTGCTCCGCCAGGTAGGTCTTGACCTTCTCGATCAGCACGGCGTCGTGGGCGCGGCTCTCGTCCAGCCAGAAGACGGCCGGGCTGCCGGTGACCCGGGCGCGGGTGACGGCCAGCTTCACCCAGTCGCGGATCGGCAGGTCCTTGGTCTGGCAGGAGCGGAAGATGTCGCCCGGCTGGACGGCCTGCTCCAGGACGACCGCGCCGGTGGCGGCGTCGACCAGGCGCACGGTGCCGGCGGCGGCGATCTCGAAGGTCTTGTCGTGGCTGCCGTACTCCTCGGCGGCCTGGGCCATCAGGCCGACGTTCGGGACCGAGCCGATGGTGGCCGGGTCCAGGGCGCCGTGGGCGCGGCAGTCGTCGAGGACGGCCTGGTAGACGCCCGCGTAGCTGCTGTCCGGCAGCACGGCGAGGGTGTCGGCCTCCTGACCGTCCGGGCCCCACATGTGGCCGGAGGTGCGGATCATGGCCGGCATCGAGGCGTCGACGATGACGTCGCTCGGCACGTGCAGGTTGGTGATGCCCTTGTCGGAGTCGACCATGGCCAGGGCCGGGCCCTCGGCCAGCTCGGCCTCGAACGAGGCCTTGATCTCCTCGCCCAGGTGCGGGACCTTCTCCAGCCCGGCCAGGATGCCGCCGAGGCCGTTGTTCGGGTTCAGGCCCGCCGCCACGAGCACCTCGCCGTACTTGGCGAAGGTCTGCGGGAAGAAGGCGCGGACCACGTGGCCGAAGATGATCGGGTCGGAGACCTTCATCATGGTGGCCTTGAGGTGGACCGAGAACAGCACGCCCTCGGCCTTGGCCCTGGCGACCTGCGCGGCCAGGAACTCGTTCAGCGCGGCGGCGCGCATGACCGAGGCGTCCACGACCTCGCCGGCCAGCACCGGGACCGACTCGCGCAGCACGGTGGTGGCGCCGTCCTCGGCGACCAGCTCGATGCGCAGCGCGCCGTCCTCGGCGATGACGGCCGACTTCTCGGTGGAGCGGAAGTCGTTCTCGCCCATGGTGGCGACATTGGTCTTGGAGTCGGCCGACCAGGCACCCATGCGGTGCGGGTGGGTCTTGGCGTAGTTCTTGACCGACGCGGGCGCGCGGCGGTCCGAGTTGCCCTCGCGCAGGACCGGGTTGACGGCGCTGCCCTTGACCTTGTCGTACCGGGCGCGGACGTCCTTGTCCTCGTCGGTCTGCGGGTCGTCCGGGTAGTCCGGCAGCGCGTAGCCCTGCGCCTGCAGCTCGGCGATGGCGGCCTTCAGCTGCGGGATCGAAGCCGAGATGTTCGGCAGCTTGATGATGTTGGCACCCGGGGTCTTGGCGAGCGCGCCCAGCTCGGCGAGGGCGTCGCCGATCCGCTGGTCCTCGGTGAGACGCTCCGGGAAGCTCGCGATGATCCGCCCGGCGAGGGAGATGTCGCGAGTCTCCACCTTCACGCCCGCCGTCGAGGCGTACGCCTGGACCACCGGCAGGAACGAGTACGTTGCCAGGGCCGGCGCCTCGTCGGTGTGCGTATAGATGATGGTCGAGTCAGTCATCGGTACTCCGCTTCACGTCTCCAACGTCTTGACGTCAAGATATCTCGTGACCGCCCCTTCGCTCCACCTCCCCCCGGAATCGGATCAGCTCCACCGTCGTCCCGGGGCCGCCGCGGGGCAAGCGGAGCGGCCCGGAGAGCGCCGTCCGGTGAGCGGTGCACCCGACCGTCAGGACTCCGTCAACGCGGTGCGGCATTCGGTCAACGCTGCGTCAGGACTGTTCACCGTGCGCCCGTGACCGCCCTAGCGTCATGGGCAGAGGTTCCGAGCAGCACCGAGCAGTCAGCGCAGTACCGAGCAGTACGAGCAGTTCCGGCAGGTCCCTCTCCACCACTCGGGAGCACCCGCATGGCCCGCGTCGTCGTCTGGCACGTTCCGGTCACCGTCACCGGACGGACCACCTCCCTCCGCCTCTTCCGCCTGCGCGACGGCCGCCGCTGCGCGGTCGCCTTCAGCTCGGCGGGCGCGCTCGCCGAGCTGCTCGGCCCGGAGCAGGCCGCCGTCGAGCTCGGCGAACCGGCGCTGCGCGCACTCACCGCGCCGCTCGGCGTCGAGGAACTGGTCCTGGCCCC
Source organism: Kitasatospora sp. NPDC059462 (assembly GCF_042749955.1). Lineage (NCBI taxonomy): Bacteria > Bacillati > Actinomycetota > Actinomycetes > Kitasatosporales > Streptomycetaceae > Kitasatospora > Kitasatospora sp. NPDC059462. The sequence goes on from NZ_JBHYUU010000345.1 coordinate 2,913, forward strand.
CCGGCTGGTCGCCCCGCCGGTGGGCGCCGCCGGCCCCGGCGCCCGCCCGGCCGCCGGGCGCACCGCTCCCCGCCCCGGCGCCCGGCTCCAGCGCCGGTGAGCGCGCTCCACCTCGTCCCCGGCGCGCCGCAGCCCGAGCCGGCCCGCCCGCTCCACGCCCTCGCCCGGGTGAGCTACGGCCCGGTCCCGCTCGACTTCGACCGGCTGGCCGCCGAGCTCCCGGCGGTGCAGAGCGGCCTGGCGCTGGCCGGCGACGCCGACCTCGAACTGCGGCTCGCCTGCACCGGCCCGGAGGAGTTACGCGCCGTCTCCGCCGCCCTGCTGCGCGCGGGCGCCGCCCACGTCCACGTCGACCTGGTGCTGCGCGCCCTCGTCCCCGCCCAGCCGACCCTGCGCCCGGTGCCCTGACCGGACGCGGCCGCGCGGGCGCGGGCCGGACCCCGGCGGGCGCCTTGCGGGCCGGGCCGGGGCCGGCCCGACCCGCAGGGCATGCCCCAGGGGTCGTCTTCACACCCCCGTCGTCCGCCCGGAGGGCGGGCCGGGCGGCGTCCGGGTGCGTGCATCGCAAGGCGGAGGAGGGAGTCCATGCGGTGGGGCACCTCCCGGCCGCCGGGCTGGGGGCCATCGGCGACCGACGACAACGCGGCGCGGGGGTACCTCCCGGCCGGAGGCCGGGGGCGTGCGTGCCCGGGCGTCGCCCGGCAGGCGGGGGTGTGAAGACGAGCCCTAGAAGGCTGATGAAGATCTTGGTGTGATCCGGGCTGTCGCCGTCAGGCGACAGCCCG
>NZ_JBHYUU010000346.1:0-3619 GCF_042749955.1 Kitasatospora sp. NPDC059462
CGGGGGCGCCGCCGGGGGGGGCGGGGGCGGGGGCCGCGGAGGGGGGGGTGCTGCTCCCGTCCGGCCCCTGGCCCTGTCCGGTCCGCCTCCCCCGGGCGGGCGGCCGGTCAGTGCATCGCGACACCGGAGGTGTCCGACGGCAGGTCCGAGGCCTTGGCCTTGACCACGACGGCGGCGACCACGAAGGCGATTCCCGCCAGCAGCGCGCTCACGACGAAGCCGTGCGAAATGCCCTGGGCGAGCACCTCGTTGGCCGCGGTGGTGCCCTTGGGGAACTCCTGCTTCTCCAGCAGCCAGGCCTTCTGTTCCGGCGTGGCGGTGGCCATGAAGCCCGGGAGCTGGACCTTGCCCTCGCTGGTCGCGTAGTGCGCGAACACCGTGGTCAGGATCGACAGGCCGAGCGAACCGCCGATCTGCTGCATGGAGTTCAGCAGGCCGGAGGCGGCACCGGTCTCCTGGCCGGAGACGCCGGAGACGGCGAGCAGCATCACCGGGACGAAGATCAGGCCCATGCCGAAGCCGAAGATCACCGTGGGGCCGAGGATGCCGTCCACGTAGCCGCTGTCCGCGTCCAGGAAGGTCAGCCAGGAGAGCCCGACGGTGACGAGCAGCGCGCCGCCCGCCATGAACGGCTTCGGGCCGTACTTGGCCTGAAGGTTGGAGGCGATCTGGGCGGCCACGATGATGGACGCGCTGATCGGCATGAACGCGAAGCCGGCCTTGAGCGGGCTGTAGTCCAGCGGGCCCTGCACGAAGAGCGTGATGTAGAAGAAGATGCCGAACATGGCGGCGGCCACGCAGAGCATCATCACCAGGCCGCCGGTGCGGTTGCGGTCGGCGAACAGCTTCAGCGGGGTGATCGGCTGGGCGGTGCGGGTCTCGATGACCACGAACGCGACCAGCAGGACCACGCCGGCGGCGAAGGAGCCGAGCGTCAGGGCGTCCGACCAGCCGTCCGACGCGGCGCGGATGAAGCCGTAGACCAGGCCGACCAGGCCGAGCGTCGAGGTGAGCGCGCCGGGCAGGTCGAAGCGGCCCGGGTGGCGCTCCGACTCCGCGATGTGGCGCGGCGCGGCGAACGCGATGAGGACGGCGATCGGCACGTTGACGAAGAACACCCAGCGCCAGTCGAGGTACTCGGTGAGCACGCCGCCGGCCAGCAGGCCGATCGCGGCGCCCGAACCGGCCACCGCGGAGAACACGCCGAAGGCCCGGTTGCGTTCGGGTCCTTCGTCGAAGTTGGTGGCGATCAGGGCGAAGGCCGTCGGCGAGCAGATCGCGCCGCCGATGCCCTGGAGCGCTCGGGCGGCCAGCAGCATGCCGCCGTCCTGCGCGAAGCCCCCGAGCAGCGAGGCCAGGCCGAACAGCAGCGTGCCGGCGATGAAGACCCGGCGCCGGCCGAGGATGTCGCCCGCGCGTCCGCCGAGCAGCAGCAGGCCGCCGAAGGTCAGCGTGTAGGCGTTGATCACCCACGACAGGTTGGTGGTGGAGAACTCCAGCGCGTCCCTGATCTGCGGCAGGGCGATGTTCACGATGGTGGCGTCGAGCACCACCATCAGCTGCGAGGCCGCGATGACGGTCAGGGTGATGCCCTTGCGCGGGCCGCGGTCGCCTCGTGGTGGAGCGTTCTTGCTGAGCGTGTCGGAGATAGCCAAGTTGATGCCCCCTGCTGGCTACTGCTTCGTATGCTGCGGACCTTGGGGTCCGGCGTGGCCCGTCGGCGTCCCGCGGGCTATGAAGGAACGGAAGCGTTCACTACTGTGGACGATAGCGTTGGCGAGATTATGAACGCAAGCGTTCCTTAGGGTTGGTGACGATGGATCAGTTGATGCGGCGCCAGGCGGTGGACGGCTCGGCGGGCCCCCCGGCGGGCCGGGCGGCGCGACGGGCGCCCGAGGCCGCGCGGACGTCGTGTCCCGTCCAGGTCGTCGCCGAGGCGCTGGCCCGGCCGGCGCGGCGGCGGGGGAGGGAGCTGGAGGCGGCGATCTTCGAAGCGACGCTCGATCAGCTCACCTCCGGCGGATTCGCGCGGCTGACGATGGAGGGGGTCGCCGGCGCCGCGCGGACCGGGAAGGCCGCGCTGTACCGGCGGTGGGCGTCCAAGGTGGACCTGGTCATCGACGCCCTGGACTCCACTCTGCCACGCCCCGCCGACACCCCGGCCCTCGGGTCCGCCCGCGCGGAACTGCACTACCTCGTCGAGAGTTTCGTCTCCGTCGCGAGCTCCCGGGCGGGCGGTGCGATGGGCGCGGTGATGGCCGAGCTGGACCACGACCAGGCGGAGCTGTTCAAGGACTTCATCGGCCGGCGGATGCTGGAGCCGACCAAGGACGTGATCCTGGACATCCTGCGCCGCGGCGCCGAGCGCGGCGACGTCCGGCCCGGCGCGGCCAGCCCGGTGGTCGCCGACGTCGTCCCGGCGATGCTGCTGTACCGGCTGAAGGTCTGCGACCGTCGGATCGGCCCCGAGTTCGTCGACCAGCTGGTCGACGAGGTGCTGGTCCCGCTGATCAGGCCCTGATCCGGCCCCGATCCGGCGGTCCGCGCCGGAACCGGCCCGGGTCGGGGGCGTGGCCGGGTGGCATAGGCTGGAGTCCGACCAGCTGAACGGACCCCTCATGCCCATCGTCCCGCCGACGCACTCCGTCGAGCGCTCGCTGCGCCGCGCCGGCGCCAAGATCGTCGTCGGCCTCGACGAGGTCGGGCGCGGCGCCTGGGCCGGTCCGGTCACCGTGGGCGCGGCCGTCACCGGACTGCGCCGGGCCCCGGAGGGGCTGACCGACTCCAAGCTGCTCACCGAACTCCGCCGCCGGGCGCTCGCGCCCGTGCTCGCCGACTGGGTCACCGCGTACGCGCTCGGCCACGCCTCGGCGCTGGAGTGCGACGAGCTCGGGATGACCGCCGCACTGCGGCTGGCCGCCGTGCGCGCGCTGGAGGCACTGCCGGTGGAGCCCGACGCGGTGATCCTCGACGGCAAGCACGACTACCTCGGCGGCCCCTGGCGGGTGCGCACGGTGATCAAGGGCGACCAGTCGTGCATCTGCGTGTCCGCCGCCTCGGTGCTCGCCAAGGTCCACCGGGACGGCCTGATGGCCGACCTCGGCGAGTCGCACCCCGAGTTCGGCTTCGCCGACAACGCCGGCTACCCGTCCCCGGTGCACCGGGCCGCGCTGGAGGAACTCGGGCCGACCGAGCACCACCGCCTCTCCTGGTCCTATCTCGACGGGCTGCCCCGGTGGCGCCACCTGAAGCGGGTCCGGACGGTTCCCGGCCCCGGCGGCGCGGGCTCCGCGGAGCCCGCCGGGGAACAGCTCTCGCTCGGTTTCTGACGGTACGTCGGGAAGCTTCCGGGGCGGGGCGTGGTGCTCGGAGTGCCCAAGGGGTGGGGCGCCCGTGCGCGTCCGACCGGCATTTGATAGATATCCGGGTATGCCTGTCTTCCCCGAGGAGCCGGAGATCAGCGAGAGCCTCCCGGGCCCCGGCGTTCCCAGCCCCCGCGAGTCGGACGCACAAGCCCTCAACGCGCCAGCCACCGGCGGCGCGACCACCGCCGTACCGCCGGCCGCCGGCGTCGCGCCCGCTGCGGTTCCGGGCCCCCGCCCGGCGCCGCCGCGGCCGG